>NZ_CEVWQM010000018.1:0-86765 GCF_982386235.1 Desulfotomaculum sp.
TGATGAACTTGGAGCACAGGCTCCGTATCTTTTTGTCCTTTTTTCTGCGACATCTATTTAGGTGTAATCCTACTTTTGGTTAACCAACATTATGGCGGTTTCTATTTTTACTGAAATTAGGTTCAGTTCAGCAAGCCCTAATTAAAATTATTCTTTATCAGGGGGATGGGGGTGGGCGGATTGCAATCTGAAGGAATTATCTTCATTGAGGGGCAAAAAAATATTATTATTCTTGATCAAGTTAAACTTGATGGATTAATCAACTAGATATAAGTCCAGAAAAAAGAGAGGAAAACCTCTCTTTTTTGATTTGGATCAATGTTTCTTGATTGGAAATATTGTACTTTTAGTAATAACAAGAATAAAGAATTTTAGAGAAAGGTGACGTGATCAATGGATATTAAAATAGTAGGTGCTGACGGTTGCAAGGTATGTTTGGGTCTTGAGCAAACGGTGATTGATGTACTATCAGAATTAAACGTGCCTGCAGCGGTGGGTAAGGTAGTAGATGTGGAACAGTTGGTGCAATATGGGGTATTTGCCTTGCCAGGACTTGTCATTAACGATCAAGTGTTAGTTAGTGGACGAGTGCCCAGTAGAGCTGAAATTAGAAATTGGATTATTGCTAGTTATTCTCAACGCCATGCGTCTGTTGAAATATCGTGGTAAAACAGTATAAAAACAACCTTAATTCCCAATGATAGTCCCGAGATCACAGTAAAAGCAATTTTGTGCATGATGTTAGTGAGAACTTTGAGTCATCCTGAGCGACAGCGAAGGATCGTGGGTCTAACCTTTCAATAGTTAAAAGACCCTTCGCTAACGCTCAGGATGACATAGCGGATGGCTTAATGACCCAAGGGCCATCGATTTAGGTGCCTGGCTCTTATCGCAGCAAAGTCCTTCAAAGCTAAGATAATCTTACAAGCGAGCAAGCCCTAGCACCGGTCACAAGTTTCCAGAATAGTTAGGAGGTACAAAAATGAAAACCGTATTCACGGCATCCGATAAGTTAGGCGACATAGTAAGCAAGCTGCCGAAAGCCAGTGAAATCTTCAAACGATATAATATCGATTTTTGCTGCGGTGGCCAAAGACCCCTCGCCGCTGCCATCCAAGAACAAAATCTCAACGAAGGTGAAATTTTAGCAGCCCTTGGGAAAGCCTATCAAGAAGCAGAGTCTGTCAAGCAGGACACCGCCAAGGATTGGCAGCAGAGTTCATATAGTGAACTTATTGATCATATTGTGAACACCCATCACGCATACCTCAACCAGGAACTGCCCCGCTTGAGTGAAAATGTCACCAAAATATTACGGGTCCATGGCGCTCATCATGGGGCTGTGCTATCGAAGGTACACAAACTTTTTCATAGTTTAAAGATGGATTTGGAGCAGCACCTGATTAAAGAGGAAGAGATTCTTTTCCCCATGATTAAAGAATATGAAAAAAATCCCGCTGACTCTCTTTTGCCAAAGATTCGTGAAACCATCCTGGACATTGAGAACGAGCATACCGCAGCCGGAGATATTCTTAAAGAAATTCGGAGCATTACTGAGCAATATGTTAGCCCCGAAGATGCCTGCACCACCTTTCGCTTAACCTATCAAAAGCTTGAAGAATTGGAATCCGACCTCTTTCAGCACATTCACTTGGAGAATAACATTCTTTTCCCTCGGTTGGGCATGCAGGTATAACCAGAATTCCAGCGTATTATAAAGGGAGTAGTGAAGGCATTCGTCCTTAACTACTCTTTTTTACATGTCGCAAAATAAAAAATTCTAATATGCAAGTCAGGGAACGGTCTTGACCGTTCCCTGACTCACTCGTTCCGCTGCCCTGACAAATAAATAAATTATATTTTTCGATTTATGTTAATTACAAAATGAAGTACAATAACTAGAAAGGGTTCGTTTTTTTTGATACGATCATAAGTAGAGATTGGGCTAAAGTATGAACGGGCCTAATATGTTCTAAATTAAGGGGTAACGATTAATACCCATAGTTTATTTGCGCTAACAATTACGATGAGCTTTGGGGGAATTGATATGAGTAGAGTTTTAAATGTTGGACTTGATATTGGCTCTACTACCGTGAAAATGGTTATTTTGGACAAGAATAACAAGGTTGTCTATAAAAAATATTTAAGGCATTTTTCTGATATCAAAAATACCGTTACTTCTTTATTTGATGATGCCAAATCAATCATGCAAAGAAATTTGTTAACTGTAATGGTTACAGGGTCAGGTGGGTTTAACTTTTCCAAAAAGTTAGAAGTACCCTTTATCCAGGAGGTAATCGCCTGTGCCCATGCTATTAAAAGTGTCATACCCAATACGGATTCAGCCATCGAACTGGGTGGTGAGGATGCCAAAGTAACCTATTTTGGTGAATCAATTGAGCAAAGAATGAATGGAACCTGTGCCGGTGGTACGGGAGCCTTTATTGATCAAATGGCAGCCTTGCTGCAGACAGATGCGTCAGGACTTAACGAACTGGCCAAAAATCATAAAAGCATTTACCCCATTGCATCAAGGTGTGGTGTGTTTGCCAAGACAGATATTCAACCCCTGCTAAATGAAGGTGCAGCTAAGGAAGACATTGCTGCATCTGTTTTACAAGCTGTGGTCAATCAAACCATTGGTGGCCTGGCCCAGGGCAGGCCAATCCGTGGTAGGGTTGCCCTTTTGGGTGGCCCGCTGCATTTTATGTCAGAATTAAGAAAACGATTTGTTGAAACCTTAAAATTAGAAAAGAACAATGTTATTTTCCCCGACAACTCCCATTTCTTTGTGGCCCTGGGAGCTGCCCTGTCTTCCCGGGAGGCAGAACCCCTGCCCTTTGACTGCCTGCAGGAAAAGGCTCCAGTGATCTGGAAAATGAACCCCGAAGAAGAGGAAACGGTAGAGCCCTTATTTGCCAATGAGCAAGAATATCAAGAATTTATCGCACGTCACTCTCAGCACAGGGTAAAAAGAGTAGATATTGGGAGCTACCAGGGCAATGCTTACCTGGGTATTGATGCCGGGTCCACCACAACAAAGGTGGCTTTGATCAGTGAAGAGGGAGGATTGCTCTATTCTCACTACGGCAGCAATAATGGCAATCCCTTAGAATCCACCATTGAAGCTTTAAGGGATTTATATAGCAGGCTCAATGAAAATATCCAAATAGTAAGTTCTGCGGTTACCGGCTATGGGGAACATTTAATTAAAGCAGCACTTAAAATAGATATTGGCGAAATTGAAACCGTGGCTCACTACAAGGCCGCTGACTTTTTCCTGTCAGGTGTTGACTTTGTGTTGGATATTGGCGGGCAGGATATGAAAAGCCTGGTTATCCGAGATGGTGCCATTGATTCAATCATGTTGAATGAAGCCTGTTCCTCGGGCTGCGGCTCTTTTATTGAAACCTTTGCCAATTCATTAAATATGGATATAAGAGAATTTGCCAGTCTCGGCATTGGCTCAAAAAATCCAGTGGATCTGGGTACCCGGTGTACGGTATTTATGAACTCAAAGGTAAAACAAGCCCAAAAGGAAGGGGCAGAGATCAGCGATATTTCAGCGGGAATTTCCCTCTCGGTCATTAAAAACGCCCTATTTAAAGTGATTCGATTAAGAAGTGCCGAGGATTTAGGTGAAAAAGTTGTTGTGCAAGGAGGTACCTTCTACAACGATACGGTATTGCGGGCCCTGGAGAGGATTATCAACAAGGAAGTTGTGCGGCCTGATATTGCTGGCATCATGGGTGCCTTTGGGGCAGCCTTAATTGCCCGGGAACGCTATGCAATTGGCTGCCAAACCAGCCTGCTCCAAGGTGAAGAGCTGGAAAGTTTTAGCACCGAGACATCCTTGAAGCGTTGTAGCTTCTGTGGCAATAACTGTCTTGTGACCATTAAACACTTTTCCAATGGGCAGGAGTTTTATTCCGGCAACCGCTGTGAAAGGGGTGCAGGGAAAGAAAAGGTCCACAATGACATTCCCAACCTCTATGAATATAAATATAAACGAGTATTTCGCTACAAACCCTTATCGGAGCAGGAAGCAACCAGAGGCACCATTGGACTGCCCAGGGTACTTAACATGTATGAGGACTATCCCTTCTGGTTCACTTTTTTTAATCAACTAGGGTATCGGGTGATTATTTCAGGACGCTCCAGCAAGGGAATATATGAATTGGGCATGGAAACCATACCCTCAGAATCAGCCTGTTACCCGGCTAAACTGGTGCATGGGCATATTGTGGATTTAATCAACAAAGGTGTTAATAAAATTTTTTATCCCTGTCTTCCTTATAACATACCAGAGGATCAAGAGGCAGAGAACAGATATAATTGCCCCATTGTTACCTCTTACCCGGAAACCATTAATGCCAATATGGACATCCTGAAAGATGATCATGTAACCTTTTACTACCCATTTCTGCCTATTGATATACCTGGCAGAATGGTAAAACGGTTAGTTAAGGAGCTGGCACCGGAAGGTATTGCCAAGCGGGAAATTGCCGCTGCCACTAAAATGGCCTATGAGGAGTTGGCTCGCTATAAGGAAGAGGTAAGAAAAAAAGGGGAAGAAACCCTGGCCTATCTTGAGGAACATCAGATCAAGGGCATTGTCCTTGCTGGCAGGCCTTACCATATCGACCCAGAAATCAATCACGGCATTCCAGAGATGCTTAAGTCTTATGGTTTTGCAGTTTTAGCTGAGGATGCCATCAGACACTTAGCCAGGATTGAAAGGCCCCTGCGGGTTGTAGACCAGTGGGTATATCATTCCAGGATGTATGCTGCAGCCACCTATGTGGCCCGGCAGAAAAACCTAGAATTGATTCAATTGAACTCCTTTGGCTGTGGTTTAGATGCTGTGACCACCGATCAAGTTCAAGAAATTTTAGCAGCCTATGGTAAGATTTATACCGTGCTGAAGATTGATGAGATAAACAACCTGGGGGCTGCCAGAATTCGGATAAGGTCCTTGATTGCTGCCATTAAAGAAAGGGATAAAAGGGATTTTACACCCACAAAATTATTTAATTACCCCGCCAGGGTCATTTTTACCGAGGAAATGAAGCAAACCCATACAATTTTAGCACCACAGATGTCACCCATTCATTTCCAATTTTTAAAGGTTGGTTTTGAAAAGGCGGGCTATAAAATTGAGATTCTTCCCTCCGTGGATAAGTCAGCCATTGATGAAGGATTACGTTATGTGCATAATGATGCTTGTTACCCAACCATCATTGTGGTTGGTCAATTAATGAGGGCATTGAAGTCTGGCAAATACGACTTAAAGAATACCTCTGTGATCATATCCCAAACGGGTGGTGGTTGCCGGGCCACAAACTATATTGCTGTGATCCGCAAGGCCCTAAGGGATGGGGGCATGGCACAGGTACCGGTTATTTCCCTTTCCTCAGGCTTGGAGAAAAATCCTGGTTTTAAGGTGACCTTGCCTATTTTTAATAATTTAATGATGGGCTTGGTATATGGTGACCTTCTTATGAGGATACTTTACCGAGTGCGACCCTACGAAAAGGTAGCAGGTTCTGCCAACCGTCTATATGAGAAGTGGGTAGCCAAGTGTCAACAGGCCCTGAAGGATGGCGGCAGAAAAGAGTTTAAGAGAAATATTTATCAGATGGTTAAGGATTTTGATAACCTGCCAATTCATGAGGATGCAGTAAAGCCCAGAGTCGGTGTGGTAGGAGAAATACTGGTTAAATTCCACCCCACTGCCAACAATAACATTGTGGAACTATTGGAGGCAGAGGGTGCCGAGGCCGTGGTACCAGACCTGATTGATTTCTTTTTATATTGCTCCTTTGATAATAAGATCAAATATCAGGAGCTTTCCGGCACCCTGGGAAAGGCGCTTTCTGGTATGTTTTCTGTGAAGGTCATTGAATCCTACCGGACAGATATGAAAAAAGCCCTCCAGGCCAGCAAACGCTTTGAAGCACCTAAGTCCATCGAGGAGATTGCCCATGGTGCAGCCAAACACCTGTCACTGTGCAACCAAACTGGCGAGGGCTGGTTCTTAACCGGTGAGATGGTTGAGCTGATCCAAAGCGGCGTCAATAATATCGTTTGTTTACAACCCTTTGCCTGCTTACCCAACCATATCACAGGCAAAGGCATGATCAAAGAACTGCGCAGGGCTTACCCTGCAGCCAATATTGCCCCCATCGACTATGACCCGGGCGCAAGTGAGGTAAACCAACTAAACCGCATCAAATTGATGCTTTCTGTGGCTATGGAAGAAGTAGGTAAAAAATGATTATAAGGAAGTGCCGCAAAACTACGTTGTTTAGTAGCAAGCGGTGCTTCCTTTTTTCGTTTCACGGGGATGCCAAAATGTGATAATTGTTTTTATTTTTTTAAAGGAATATAGTAATAGGGTGTCAGCTTTTATCATGCCGCTGAGTCTATATAATGGAACTATAAATGAGAGATCTGTTGCGCAGCGGATAAGGGGGGTTGTACCATTCGTGTAAATTCACCTGCTCTCACCTGGGGAGTTGTTAGGATTTGTGGTGATCAAGTGACAGATCAACTACAAAAACTTTATGAGGAAATGTATCCTAAATTAGTTCGTCAGGCAGCTTTTATGTTGGGAGATGTTGGGGCCGCGGAAGATGCCGCCCAAGAGGCCTTTTTACGACTGTACCGTCAAGGATTAGATGAAATTGAAAACCCCTCTGCTTGGTTGACCAAGGTTACCAATAACCTCTGCTACAGTCACCTGAGGAGCGAAGGTAACCGAAGACGGCGGGAGGAAAAAGTCGGTCAAGCAGAGGAAGCCGTTGGCTTTTCCTTAGTTGTACCCTCGGCGGAACAGTTAGTAGTGGATAGGGAAGAACTTCAATTGATCAGACAGGCCCTAGCAGAACTTAAGCCCCGGGATCGTATGGTTTTACTTATGAAATTCTCTGGCTACAACTATGAGGAAATTGCCGCCACCTTAGATGTTAGTAAGGGCTCAGTGGGTACCTTTTTGGCCCGGGCCAGGGAGCGATTTAGGCAAGCCTATCAACGATTTTTGTTAACTAATTAGGGGGTGACTACATGAAATGTCCCGAGCAAGGTACCTGGCAGGCCTACCTGGATGATGAGCTTTCAATTGAAGAAGCCGCTTCTTTAAAGGAGCATTTGTCAGAGTGTACCCACTGTTCGAAAACCTTAACAGAATTAAGCCAATTGGCCGATTGGTCCGCTGATCGTTTAATGAGCTACCAAGATGAAATGAATCAAAGTATTTCTGACCAAGCAATTAATAACCATCTTATTAAGGCTTGTGTACAACCAAAAGAAAAAGTAAGGAGCGGTTTTTGGATGAACAAAGGATGGAGAAAATGGACAGCAGTGGCTGCCTCCGCATTAATTTTAACCGGGGCACTTACCTTTACACCGGTTAAACTGGCAGTGGCTGATTTTCTTTCGGTTTTCCGAGTGCAAAAAATTGAAACGGTTAAAATAACACCAAATGATCTGGAGCAAATGGCAAAATCCCTTGAGTCCCAAGTAGGGGAAATTGATTTACAACAATTTGGTAAGGTGGTCGTGCTTAAACAACCAGTGCAAGCCAAATTAACCCTGGCAGAGGCCCAGGCCAAAGTACCCTTTAATTTAAAGCAACCCTCCTTTATACCGGCTGGCTACACCTTGGCCGAGCCGGTTGATGTGAATCAAGAAGGTCTGGCGGAATTTAGGCTGGATGTGGCGCAGACAAACTTACTGTTAAAAGGGCTAGGTTCTACCACTTTGCTGCCGGGGAACCTGAATGCAGAGGCCTTTAAAATAGAGATGCCCGCTGGCATTCAACTGAAATATGTTCAGAATGAGGGGCGTGGTTTTACCCTTACTCAGTTTAATACCCCGGAAATTACCGTGCCGGCTGGAGTGGATGCCAATGATTTAAGGGCAGCATTGTTAGCTTTGCCCATCTTACCCGATGATTTAAGAACCCAACTGGCCAGTATTAAGGACTGGCAAAATACATTGGTGCTGCCGGAAGACGAAGGATCAGAGAAAATTGACCTGGGTGGTACTACGGCCATCTTTAACCAAAGCAAACATGGCTACAGTAATTTGATCTGGGTGGACCAGGGTATCATCTATGGTTTAAATGGTCTGCTGGAGCGGGATACCGCTATTAGGATTGCCGGTTCTTTGAAGTAACGCTGGAACGGAGGGGCATTTTTGTTAGCCATCGAAACCATTGAATTAACCAAGACCTACCAGGGCCAAGGGGGCTGCCGGGATATATCCCTGGCAGTCCCCCGGGGGTCTATATTTGGTTTGCTGGGACCAAATGGTGCTGGTAAAAGTACCCTGGTCAAAATGTTAATGGGGCTGTTACAACCAACCTCTGGCGAAGCCAAATTACTGGGTCGTCCCTTACATGACTTCACAGTGCGTCAGAAGGTAGGTTTTTTGCCGGAGAATTTCAGTTATCATGACTGGCTCACGGGTCATGATTTACTTCGTTTTCACGCTTCACTCTTTGGGTTGCCTGCTAAAAAGTCAGTCCAACGCATACCGCTGGTGCTGGAGATGGTGGGACTGACCCAGCATGCCAGGAAACGGGTGGGCAGCTACAGCAAGGGCATGCAGCAGCGCATTGGTCTTGGTTGTGCCCTATTGCCAGACCCAGAGCTGCTTTTTTTGGATGAACCAACCTCGGCCCTGGACCCCATTGGCCGGAAAGTGGTACGGGATTTGCTGGTGACCCTAAGGGGGCAGGGGAAAACGATCTTTTTAAACAGTCATCTCTTGAGTGAACTGGAAACAATCTGTGATCAGGTTGCCATTATCAAAGAAGGTTGTCTTATTTTCCAGGGGGACTGGCGGGATATCACCACTGGTCGCCGGGTTAAAGTGGTGCTGGCTGGTACGATGCCGGTGCACAGGATTACTGCTTGTTGTGCCGGTTGGCAATTGATTTCCCAGCAAGCCAGTCAGAATCTGGCAGGGGGTCAGGAGCTTATCTTTGCCAGTGCCGAAAAGCTAGAGGTTCCAGAGTTAGTCACCGGACTGGTACAGTCTGGGGCGGCAGTCCACGAAGTAACGCCTATGATCGAGTCGCTGGAAAAACTCTTTTTAGAGGTTGTAACCGACAGCCAGCCCAAGGACTAAGGAAGGAAGGTACCCGACGTGTTGACAATTGCCCGTTTAACCTTTTGGGAAGGTTCCCGTAAAAAAGTATTTCTGGTTACCCTACTGCTTTCGACGGCCTTCTTTCTGCTCTATGGTGCGGCCCTTAACTTCACTGCCCAGGAAATGCGGGGTCTGGGTCCAGGCCACGGCCCGCAGCTTATGCTACAGCAAATGGTTGGCCTGCAACTATTGGGGGCAGGATTGTACTTTGGCTCCTTTTTACTGGCCTTGTTGGCCCTGTTGGCCAGTGTAGGCTCTGTTGCTTCGGAGATTGAAAGCGGCTTGCTGCACGCCATTGTTTCCAAGCCCATTCGACGCAGGGATATTATACTGGGCAAATTTTTAGGCTATGGTTCGATGTTAACGGTCTATGCTTTGGTGCTATATGGAGGTCTATTAGCGCTAAACCAATACTTTAACCCCGTTGCCCTGGGTTTTTTGACCACTGCCAAGGGAATTGCCGGGGCTTTGATTTTTGCTCTGCAGCCCTTAATTCTGTTGGGGGTGGCCTTGCTATGCAGTACGCTGTTAAGAACCCTAACAGCTGGTATCGTTTCAATTGTACTTTTTGGCCTGGGTGCAGTGGGAGGCTTTTTAGAGCAGATTGGCAGTATCGTTAATAAGGCGGATTTGGTTAACTTGGGAATTGCTACCAGTTTGGTGATGCCCAGTGACGCACTGTTTCGTAAACTGTTGACGGTGGTTACCGGCAGTGATATGAATCCGTTATCCTCCCTTTCGGTGGGTCCCTTTGGGGTGTCGGTACCACCGAGCAATGCCATGCTGGTATATGCCTGCCTTTATTTACTGGTCTGTCTTGGCCTGGCGATTTACCATTTTGAACGTAAGGATCTTTAATAGAAAAAGACAAGGGGATCTGAAGTCTGCCTATAGGAAAGCAGAGTACAGATTCCCTTGTCTTTACTTTACGCCAAAGAAATACCGGTTACAACACCGGCCGGTATCTGGTGTGGGAGAAGCCTATGCCCCAAGGTTTTATGTGATTCCTTAAAAAAGAATTAAAAAAATATAAATTAAATGACTAAATGGCTTACAAATGGCATTTGCAAATGGCATAATAAAAACAGATAAAAATTCTAGAACAGTTAAACTGAGTACTATTATGGAGGTAAATGCCTTTGTTTAAAACCCTTTTTGGCCGCGAAAAGAATCAGCAATGTGCCATAAAGGACATGGCACCAATACTAAAAATATTGTCCTATAACTATTTTTCTGCCACTTATAATCAATTATCTGCCTTTAAAACACAGAATAGGGTATCCGTAATCGGCGGTGAGACTGATTCCCTGGCAGCGGCTTCAGAACAAATGGCGGCATCGATCCAAGAGTTAACCAGTACCACACAGCATAGTCACGGTGAACATTTGAAAGTAGAGGATGCTGTGCAAACTGGTCAACAATCTTTAAATCAAGCAGTGGTTATGTTAGAGGAGGCAGGCCAGTCCATGTCCGTGTTGGCCCAAACAGTAAGGGACCTGGAGGCCAGGGTTCGGGCCATTGATGAAGCGGTGGAAGTAATAACAGAAATAACCGAGCAAACCAACCTGTTGGCCTTAAATGCTTCCATTGAGGCCGCTAGGGCAGGTGACAGCGGGCGCGGCTTTGCTGTGGTGGCGGAGGAAATACGGCGTCTGGCAGACCGGACAAAGGAATCTGCGGTACAAATTAAGGATGTGGTGTTCCACCTCCAAACAGGCATGACCGATACCCTGGCATCCATGGGACAGAGCAGCAATTCAGTGGAGGCAGGCATTTATTCCGCAAAGTCTGTGACGGAACCCTTTGGGGAAATTAAAAGAGCTACCCAGACTGTAAGTAGTTTGTTGGAGCACTTAAGCGGTGCAGCCGAAGAACAAACTGCTGTTACCGAGGAAATTTCAGCCAATGCGGATCAAATTGCTGAAGCCACTAAATTTGCTGAGGAAATTGCCGAAGATGCCCAGTATCAGAAAGACTTTTCATATCGAATTACCAATACCATCTGGGAAGAGATCAAGCAACAAAAGGGTTTTGATCAGGCAGGTTTAGCAGGATTTCTAGCCGAGCGTGTGGTCGACCATGCAACTTGGATTAATAAAGTGGTGGCACATCTAAAAGGGGAAATTAAAGAAGCCGAAGATCTGGCTGATCACCACCAGTGTAAGCTGGGCCGCTGGTACTACGGTGAAGGTGAAATGTCTATCAATAAGTATCCCCCTCAGGTGGTGGATGTATTTAAGAGAATTGAGGAACCACACCGGATGGTGCATCAGAGTGGTTTAATGGCTATCCAGCACCATAGCAAAGGGGATCACCATTTAGCCTTTGATTATGTCAATGAATTAACCAAGGCCTCAAAGGAAATCATTGCCTTGTTTATGGAGTTAATTGATCAAGTGATCAAGTATGAAAGCAAGGGCTAAACTACCGTAATATGTATTGGGCGGGCAAATTGATAAAATTAATTGGCTTTGATATAGCAAATGTATATTAAAACCATGAAGGTTTTGCATTACCCTGAAAAATTATTGTTATGAGTTGGCAAGCTAACAAACAACAGACCCATGAAGGGACGAACTACCCTTTATGGGTCATTTTGATTTTTTTATAAAGGAGTTTTTTATGCATATGGTGGATGCCTTGCTTTCACCTTGTAGGTGGACTATTGCTTGTCATACTATTGATTCAGGCACTTTTCTTTAGTGATGGAATAAATGAGTCATCATAGAAGAGCCCCTTGCCCTTCAGAATTGTCCAATCTGTGGCTCCGCCAAGAACAAATAGAATAAAAAACCCAATCATACTACCTGTGTTTTTTAGTATAATATGTTGGTAAGTTTAATGATTGGAGGAACCAAATGCGTATTGCGGTTATCGATGGGCAAGGTGGGGGAATCGGTAAGGCTGTTGTTAGCAAATTGAGGCAGGTCTTTGGGGAGCGGCTTGAGATTATTGCATTGGGTACCAACGCCTTGGCTACTTCATTAATGCTTAAATCCGGTGCCAATGAAGGGGCAACCGGGGAAAATGCTATCGTTATCAATGCTGCCAAGGTAGACATTATTATAGGGCCGGTTGCCATCATATGTGCAAATTCATTGCTTGGTGAGCTTACACCACTTATGGCTAAAGCAATAGCAGAAAGTCCCGCTAAAAAGGTGCTGATTCCCCTAAATAGATGTAATTTAATTGTGGCTGGGGTTGAAACCAAGCCACTGCCCCATTATATTGATGATGCTATTGAGATTGTTCGAGCACAAAGGGGTGATTGCTGTGTGTGAAGCGAATGTTTACTTGGTGGATAAAGATGGCCATGAGAAACTATTGCTGGAATCAGTAGATAAGATTGTTCCAACGAAAGAAGGCTTATTTTTAGAGAATATTTTTAGCCAAAGAAAGATAGTAAAAGCAAAGATAAAAGAAATGGCACTGGTTGACCATCGAATTATCCTGGAGGAATAGATAGTACCCCATTATATGCAATCGGTTAAACATGTTACGGGAAATAGAGAAAAATAAATTATGCACGGGTTATTTAATAAAAGCACAGTGGGCTTGGAGAAATCTCATCCCCTGTGCTTTTATTTTAGAGAGCAAATTTTCACCCTTTTTATGCCAATGACATATTTTGGCATATATCAAGAAATGAGGGGTGCCGATGTCTCTTAAATATCAAGAACGACCGGAGCGTAACATAGAGAAAGAACTTGAACGTTTAAATAATTTATATGGTCGGATGTTTAGGCAATCGATTCGTAGTAATGATGAAGTAAAAGAACTTAAAGAAGCAATTCAAAACCTGGACAAAAAGTTGGAGCGTAAATTTGATGCTATTGACAATAAATTTAGGGGGTTGTTTTTCTTTATCGGAGGAGGTTTAATCAGTTCCATCTGGGCAATTATTACATTACTTTAGATAAAAGCTACCAAAACGTATAACTGTACAGTTTATTGGTAATCTTGTATAATAATGGAGGGGTGATAGATTTGGGGAGTTGAAGAAATTTAAGATTGGGGAACTGGCTGAATTGGCGGGAGTTAGCCGGAGGACCATCGACTATTACACCAACCTGGGTCTTTTAAAGCCTGAAAGAGCTGAGTCTGGTTACCGTTATTATACGGAAGATTGTTTGTTGCTTTTAAAACTAATTGAAAGTATGAAAAACCAGCGTCTCACCCTGGATGAAATCAAAGGTCGTATTGGTGACCTGACGAGTAACCTACAAGGAGTCATTGGCAAACCACATGGTTTAGATCTCCAATTTCTCAAACAACAATTTAAACTGCTGGAGAATCAAATGGCAGAGCTGCAGCCGCTCGTTAATAATATAGAATCTGGTCAAGGAGTGGTTGCTACTCGGGTGGTATTGATGCGAAGTATGACTCTTATGCAGTCGTTGATTTTGTATCTCAGTGAAGTGACACCTTATCTATAAGACTTTTAGTACTGCTTTTGCTTAGGATGTCATTTTGATGGGAGGAGGAATATAATGAATACCTTAAAAGTTTGGCTCTTAATGGGAGCACTATCGATCATCATGGTAACGATGGGCAATGCCATTGGTGGCAGCAGTGGAGCAATGATTTTCTTTCTCATTGCCATGGCAATGAATTTCTTTGGCTACTTTTACAGCGATAAAATGGCCATTAAAATGACCCAATCTTACCCTGTTTCCGAAGCTGAGGCACCTGAACTATATGAAATGATCCGTCGGTTATCCAAACGTGCCGGCTTACCAATGCCAAGAATATACATTCAACCCTCCGATCAGCCCAATGCCTTTGCCACTGGCCGCAACCCCGAAAACTCTGCAGTGGCGGTAACCGAGGGAATCCTGCGTCTAATGAACCCCCAGGAGTTAGAAGGTGTATTGGCCCATGAGCTAGCCCATATTAAAAACCGTGATATATTAATAGGCACCATTGCCGCTGCCTTTGCCGGGGCCATCAGTATGATGGGTAGTGCCCTACAATGGGGTGCCATCTTTGGCATGGGCCGCAGTGAGGATGAAGAAGGTGGTGGCAGCATGGTGGGTGGCCTAATCATGGCCATTATCTTCCCCATCGCAGCTATGATCATCCAGATGGCCATTTCCCGCTCCCGTGAATACTCGGCAGATGCCACCGGAGCAGAAATTGCCGGCTTACCAGACGGTTTAGCCAATGCCCTATTAAAATTAGAATCTGCAGCTCAACGGGTGCCCATGAATAATGTAAACCCTGCGACTTCCCACTTATTTATCACGAACCCTCTTTCCGGGAACTCCCTGGCACGGATGTTCAGTACCCACCCACCCATTGAAGAACGGGTACAGAGACTAAGAGGCATGAGACGTTAAATATTTTAAATGAGAAAAGCGTAACATCCTTTGTTTTAGGTGTTACGCTTTTAGATTTTATAACACTATGGAAGTATGCCAAAATCCTTGACCACGATTTCTTTATTGAAAATTTCTACTGGTGGGTTAGTTGTATCGATTTCTGCAATCATGGCTTTTATTGCCGGGGCAAATTTCTCTATAAAGCTGTTAAGTTTTATTCTAGTAAAACCCTTGTCATAGGTCAGCTTACTATTTAAAAAATTATTTAACTGAAATTCCTTGCTGGAAAAATACTCATTAAATTTTTCTTCGATGATAGACGGTCCCCAAATGGCAGCTTCCCGGCAAATGTATAGCCGACAAAGGGGAGTCATTGCATCCCTGGGTAAGACACAACCCGTGTCACTAATAAAGGGACAACGGTTTAAGCCTGTCTTCATTTCTATCATGATTCCGTTATATCCCTTGATTATCCGTCCTTTTTTCAGTACAAACTCATAGATAGAGGGGTAATGGAGATATAAAAATAATAAATCAAAAAGACAAAGTTCCGGTTCATAGGAACAGCAACCGATTCGATTGCTCTCTTTCTTTTTATCCCGGTAACAGACAGAACAAAGATTGGTACAAACACTGGGGCGTAAGGGGTGATTAATAATTTTAAACTCCGCCAACATTGGTAAAACCCCCATTTAATAAAATTATCCCATTTCTTTATAAGCTTAACACTACTATATCAATTTTCTGATTATGCCGCTATATTTGTGCCGTACAAAAGAATCAAAAAATGAAGGAGTAAAACATTATTTCATTGAAATAATGTCCCAAGATTATAGCTACAGGAGGGATTCCCATGGAAATTCGGGTTTATTACGAAGATACTGATGCAGGCGGGGTGGTTTACTACTCAAATTACCTGAAATATTTTGAAAGAGGAAGAACGGAATACCTTCGTGACAGGGGATTTTCGGTTGCGGAAATGGCCCAGCGTGGTTTTGTCTTTCCGGTTGTGCACCTGGAGATTAGTTACCGTGCTCCGGCTTTGCATGACGATTTGCTAAAGGTGGAAACTGCCTTATTGGAAATTGGAAGATCCTCTATTACCGTTGCTCAAAAGGTACTTAGGGCTATTGACGGAAAACTCCTTGTGGAAGGTAAAGTAAAATTGGCATGTGTGGGATCAAACATGAAACCGAAGAGGTTGCCGGAGGAGATTATTCAGGCCCTTCTTTAATAATTTATCGGACTTTGACCCGGAGGAAAGGAAAACAATATGCTCGATGCCGTCACAGATATAAGTATGAAAGTGTAGGTTAGATTGGATTCAACATTATAAAGTTAATACATTTAATAGTAAGGTTTTCTTAACACAATAAATAGTCAAGCAAGCTCTTAGCAACTTGCTTGACTATTTAAGTATCATTCAACATTGGTTGATAGCAAAGGATGCAATAGAAAACCCTGCAAAATAACCGTACCCTTGACACGATGGCGTAACAGAAGGGGATGGGTAAATGGCAGCTTCTAGCAATTGGAAGCTGCCATTTGATACTTTAACTATCTATCGTATTTCTAAGACCAATATGATTCCTGTTCAAGAGGATGAGTTTGAGTGTATTGTATCAATAGGCGGAATGATCGACTAGACGATTGTTCCAATGAACTTGGGTATAATTTCCGGATAGTTATGAATTAATATTCCATTGCAAAACTAAAATTAGAGACTATGTTCAAAAAGGGGAAACAATTGTTTTTGTAGAATATCATTTTAATATTATTATAATGTCACAAATTGGAATTAGGGGGACAAATAACTATATGAGTATAGAGACTTTGGATACATACAAATCGATGCTCAAGGATACCTTTCAATCAGTATCTCAAGCCATTGAAATTCATGTCATGCTGTTGGTTATAGAAAGAGCTTTATGGGTTACTAAACATAAATATGAAGAAGCCTCTTTAATTACCTTTTCCGAAGGCGTTGATCCAGCAGCCATGCTACCGTATTAAGGGAAAGATTAATCGGTGATAATTTTACCCTAGGGGATACGCCCCGGACATAGTGTGAAGGGGATAAAGAAAATGCAAATTTGTTCCAAAACCTTATTAAATTCTCGGCGCTGGATACAGTTTATCGAAAGTACGGCCATCGGTTTACAATTGAATCTTTCAATTATACCAGCTAGTATGACTCAGTATGTTCATGTTCCGGATAAATGTCCGGTTTGCCAGCAAACCTTCCCGGACCTAACCCCGGGCGAAATTATGTTAGCTTGGCAGGTGACCAAAAATAACAGAAATGAGCATGAATTTCTTACGGGCCAGGGCTTAACAGTCGTTGCCATGCCTCTTCGGGACGGCTTAGCCGTGGTGGCCTGTGAATGCCCCTGTCGTTCTGGAGAAGGTCTGCCGTCTTTGCTGGAACGATCCAACGTCGCAAGCAAATTGTTAAACAGCTTTCAAATTACCTTACAGGAAGGTTTAGAAGGTGGCCAAAGGGCCATCGAGCTTTCAGCTTTGCGGCAAATGAATTATATTGTTTTATCATTGTTTCGTGGTGATCAAAATGCGGTGGAAAGGGCCCTTGATCTTATATTAAGTGCTTTGGTGATTCTGCTGAAGGCAAAGGGCAGTTGGTTAAAGTATCGGAATGGTACGGAGGAGGATCTTTTAGTAAAGGGGGATGAAGAAGCTGTTGCTTCCTACTTGGGGCAACCGGTCGGGGATGCAGTGGTCACGGAAGCTTGCAATGGCAGTTCCCAGGTACAATTAGGTGTACTATGTCCGACGGATAAAAAACAGGCTACGGCACTTCTGCCATTACTGTCCCAGGAATGCATCTTGGTATTTGAAATCGATCACCTATTCCAATTGCTGCAAGCCCAGCTTACCCGCGTACTGGGGGCCATAGGCAGCGGGATTCTGCTGGTGGACCAACATGGTCAGGTTACTTATCTTAACGGGGCAGCGGAACGTCTTTTAGGTATAAAAGCTTTAACGCTTTTAGGATGTATGGCGGATGATTTGGCAGGACCTTGGGTCACAGCAATAAATGTCAAAACGGCTGAACAGGTTAAGGGCTATATGAGCCCATTGCAGTTAAATGGGCAAAGCCGCTGGGTTGATTGGCAAGTTAACCCTATACGGGATAAGGAAACGATTTGTGGTTGGCTAGTTATGATTAATGACCGTACGGATTATTATCGCTGGCAGGAGGCGGGGCGTCAGGCTGAAAGGCTTGCAACAACTGCTTCCCTAGTGGGGGCTTTGGCCCGGGAATTAAAAAATCCTGTGACGGTGTCCCAGGGGTTAATCCAGTTGATGGGTCGACGAAGAGAGCCACAAAGGATAGCCAGTTATAGCGATATGATCACCCGGGAACTGGATCGAGTAAATCGGTTATTAAATGAGTTTCTTATCCTGGGGAGGCCTTCTGAAATTTCTCCTATTCCTCTAGACCCACTAAATTTTTTAGTGGAGCTTCTACCGCTATTTCAAGGGGAAGCCTTGGGTAAGGAAGTGGAGATAAGTACCAGCCTTCAGCCGGTACCATCTATCTTAGCAGACTCAGGACAGCTTACCCAAGTGATGATGACGCTTATTCGAAACGCTGTAGAGGCTGTGGAAACCGGAGGCAAGGTCATGATTAGACTAAGCAGACTGGAAGATTGGGTTACCATAGAGGTAGAGGATAACGGACCTGGTTTGTCGCCGGAGGTAATGGAAAAGCTATTTCAACCTTTTTTTACTAATAAAGAGCGAGGTACTGGTCTTGCCCTGTCAGTTACCCAGGCAATTGTGCACAATCACGGTGGCAGAATTACAGCTGGTAATGCGATTGATGGCGGTGCACTCTTTTCTGTATTGCTACCGATACAGACATCCAATGAAGGACAACCCTGTCCTCTGGATGTGATGATTGTTTTGAGAGATGAAGTTATTCGCTATCCTGCGGTACAAACGTTGCGAGCAGCTGCCCTAAGATCTTTATCCGCTCCCGATTTAAGCGCTGCATTAAGTATGGCAAATCAGTATGACCCCACGGTTCTGGTTATTGATAACACTACAAATAGCAGTAGTCAAATGGATGAAATTACACGGATTTGGCCCCGCACCAAAATTCTTATTATTGGTGAGCCTAAAGGTATAACGCTTAAACCGGGAGTTGAGTTTATTGCAAGGCCTTTGGATTATACCCGATTAATTGTCAAAGTTTGAGAAATGGCAGGTAAAAGAGCTAATTAATTAGCCTGTACTATAAGTTCCGGGAGTGAGGATTTATTGATACAAAGAATCTAACGAATGAATTATTGGAGATAAAAAGAGAAATTAGCCAAATAGCTGGCCTAAAGGAAACCCTTGGGCAAATGTTAAAGAGATTTGAACATTTGGAGTCACGGATGATTACGATGGCAGATTCAAAAACCGATATGGTTGAACGACAGCAAAGAAATGTTATCGGCGATGCCTTTTATTTTGCCAGTGTCGGAATGGCTGTGACAGCTGCCGATGGGCGTCTGCTTTCCGTAAATCCTTCCCTATGTAAACTGCTGGGTTATACAGAGCAAGAGTTGCTTAGCATGTACTTTCAGGAAATTACTTATCCGGATGATTTAGAAAACAATATTTTTTTCCTAGAGAAATTGTACAGGGGTGAGCTGGATAAATATGAGCTGGAAAAAAGGTATTTGCACAAGCAGGGCCATGAGGTATGGGCGAGTATAAATGTTTCTGGAGTTTCCGATGCCCAGGGCAATTTCTTATATTTTATTGTCCAGATTCGGGATATTAGTGAACAAAAACAGAATGAAGATGAGATTTATCATTTCTTTTCCCTTTCGCAGGATGCCATCGCTACAATCGGTTTAGATGGATATATAAAAAGAGCGAACTTAACCTTTATAAAATCTCTGGGATTTACTAAAGAAGAACTAATGGCTAAACCCTTTATCTTCTATGTTCATCCTGAGGACCGGGCACTTACCCTAATGCAAATCCAAAATTTAGAAAAGGGCATGGAAGTACGGGATCTTGAGAATCGCTTTATCTGTAAAGATGGTTCCCATAAATGGTTTGTTTGGTCTGCCTCATCTTCCATTAGGCTTCCGGTATTTTATGCTGTGGGTCGTGATATTACTGCCAGTAAAAAAATGGAGAAGGAAATAGCCAGATCCCATAACCGTTTTATTAATATTCTTAATAGTATTGCGAATGCTTTTTTTACTCTGGATTATCAATGGAAATTTACCTATTTAAACAAAGTGGCAGAACAACTTTTTATGCTTACTCATAACGAATTGTTGGGCAAAAGTTTTTATAGTTTTGTAGCAGGACCTGTTAAAGAGCAAATTTACGAGGCCTTGAGCAGGGCTGTTGCTCAAAGGATGCCTGTACATTTGGAAATAAAGGATTTTTACCCTGGTAAGTGGATTGAAATTCACGGCTACCCTAGTATGGAAGGAATATCTGTATACATACTTGATATTACTGACAGGAAGCAAATGGAGGAATCAATAAGAATAAGTGAGGCTAGGATCAGGGCCATTTTTGAACAATCATTGCTTGGCATGATAATCGTAGAGGAAGACGGTCGGATAATTGAAGCGAATCAAGCCTTTGCCAAAATGGTTGGCTATACGAAGGAAGAACTCTGCAACAAGGGTTTCAACGATTTTAGCCACCCGGAAGATGATATAAAATGCATGTTGTTTTTTAACAAGTTGGTAGCGGGGCAATATGACCACTACCAAATGGAACAACGGTATATACGAAAGGATGGCAAACCTGTTTGGAGCCATCTATCTGTATCTGTCATCCGGGGTGATCAAGAATTACCTAAAATGTTTATTGCTTTCATTTATGATATTACCCAGTCCAAAGAAATGGAAAAGGAAATGATTCGATTAGATCGTCTGAACCTGATTGGAAAAATGGCTGCCGGTATCAGCCATGAGGTACGTAACCCACTGACTGTTGTTAGGGGTTTTTTGCAAATGCTTAGGGAGAAAAAGGATTGCATTAAATACAGAGATTATTATGAATTAATGATTGGAGAATTAGACCGGGCCAATTCCATTATTACTGAATTTCTCTCCATTGGTCGAAATAAACCAGAAGAACAAAAAATGCAAAACCTTAACGCAATTATACAAACTCTATTACCCTTACTACAGGCTGATGCCATGCAACAGGATAAAAATATTGAAGTAAAGACTGCGGATGTGTCTGATTTACTCCTGAACGATAAGGAAATTCGGCAGATTATCCTAAACTTGGTTAGGAATGGATTAGAAGCCATGTCCCAGGGCGGCTGCATAACGGTACAAACCTATTCAGTTGATGACGTTGTGGTACTGGCGGTAAAGGATCAGGGACCAGGTATACCTCCGGAGGTTCTTGGAAAGCTGGGTACCCCCTTCCTTACCACCAAAGATAAGGGCACGGGTCTTGGTTTAGCTACCTGCTTCAGTATAGCTGCCCGTCATAATGCCACCATAGACATAGAAAGTGATGCAAATGGAACAACCGTTTACATTAAGTTTAATCTACTAAATCCGGCTGTATCCATTCTCCAAGGAAACCCCAGGTGACAAATAGTTAAAGGTAATATCCCACTGCTGCACGGCTAATGCATCCATAGTTAGAGGGTGTGGGTATTTTAACGGCCCCCGGCTGATTGTGTATCACCACAATGAATGCAACGGGAACGTTATATTTTCTAGCAAATTCATAAATGAATTATAAATTGTAGCTTAGACACCATATGGAAAGTAACCGGCATATATTTTGATGCCGGTTACCCTACTTTTATTACGTTCTTCTTTCAATTTCTCTGGATTAACCCCAACACAGGATAGCAAATAATCCCGTGTTCCAGCCTCTAAATAAACTCCGTAGGATAACCAACTGTCTGGTAATCTTCCCGGGCCCTTAACACCCCAGGAAAATTAATATTCTTATATTGAATAATTTTCTTAAAGTGATATATGTTACAGTTTAGTTCCGAAGCTTGCTATATAATACAAACAAGTAATGAACATAATAGCAAGGAGGAATATTAACGATGAAACGTAACGTAATTCAAATAGATCAGGAAAAATGTATTGGTTGTGGACTTTGTACGAATGCCTGTATGCAGGGTGCTATTCAATTAGTTGACGGAAAAGCTAAATTGGTATCAGAATCCTATTGTGACGGTCTGGGTATGTGCCTGCCGCAGTGTCCAGTGGATGCCATAAGGTTGGTAGAAAAGGAAACAGCAGAATTTGATTCTTCCAGATTTAATATAAAGCTTAAGTCCAATCCCAATCCTAACCATGCTGGAGGGAGTTCCTGTGGGTGCCCATCCACCCAAGCAAAGATTATAGAAGGGAAGGATGATGAAGGGCAAAAAAGTGAAAACCAACCTTCCTACTTAAGACAGTGGCCGATTCAATTACATTTGTTAGATCCAAATGCACCCTATTTCCAGAATGCAAATCTGCTGTTGAGTGCAGACTGTGTTATGGCAGCATACGGAGATTTTCAGAATAAATTACTAAAAAACAGGGCAATTGCCATTTGCTGCCCGAAGCTAGACAATATTCAGGGCTATGTAGAAAAACTGGCACAGATTTTTACAGTAAACCATATTAAAACGATTGTTGTAGCCAGAATGGAAGTTCCCTGTTGTGGTGGAGTATCTGCTATATTGAAACAGGCACTGCAGCTATCCGGAAAAGAGATACCCGTTAGGGAAGTTGTAATTGGTGTTGATGGACAAATTAAGTAATGTTACAACAGGCTGTCCCTAAGGGGCAGCCTATTTATGCAAACCAGGAAAGCATAAAATTTTCTTGGTTTGTAAAGGGCAATTAAGGCACAAGTAATTTTCTTTGGGAAATTCATGGGGAACTTATTCAATTATGGTATAATAAGTAAAAATCATGAAGGTCTTTGAGGCTTCCGGGGGGTTGTCCATGAAAAAAGAACATATGGTAGCTCTGGTTTTAACTGTAATTATTAGTTTTAATATTTTGTTGATCTTTAATTCTATGAAGCGAATAGGCTTTGGAACGGCGTTGATTACCTTTTCTATCTTGTTTTTCTTCTTATCCGTCGTGGTAGGATTTTTCTTTATTCATGATTTGAAAAAGAATAATAATTTAAATTCTAAGACAATTGGAATGGTATTAGTAGGTATTTCTGTGGTGTCAGGATTTAGTATTGGTGGGGCCGTTTTGCTGTTCAAATTACTGGCGTTAGCCGGGGGCTATTCAACGGATTAGTAGATAAAAGAGAATTAGAAAATTAAAGAACCTAGGCTTAGCCTAGGTTCTCCTTAATGGGGAACGCCATTTAACAATTAAACTTACCTAACTTACCGAATAACTTAATTATCTAGGGTTCCAACTTTCCTCAATTTAAATTTTCACTTACTTACCAAATTACCTCTTACTAATTACCAAGGGAATCACGAGAATTTGGGTTTTCCAAAACATTACTTTACTTTTTGGACTTAGACTTAACACATGACACTCTTTAAAACAAACCTAACTTAAACAGAACTCAGTGTTTAACCTTAACCTAAACTTGGCGTTCCCCTTGACGATATTATACTATCTGTTATAGAACTTGTAAAGAGGGTAAAGAAGTTTTTTTTGATATTTAAAAAATTTATTTAGCTGTTGTCAGAAGAACCTTCCCCCTGACACTTGAGAAATAGACCCATATTTCTTTGATTTTTCTGAAATATTATGTATACTGAGTATTTTGTAATGATGGAATAGTCTTAATTTGATACAATAAAAGAGGTTGTGAAGATATGGCTAAGGAACTAAAAACTTGTGGATTGGGAAATATGGCCCAAAAAGATTGATTTGGAGGTTGATAATTTTGTCGATAAAGAACATTGGAATAAAACCACCTGAAGTACTTTTGCCGGAAATAACAATTAATTTAAACAAGTGGTCCGTTGTGGCCTGCGATCAATATTCATCTCAGCCGGAATACTGGTCAGAAGTGGAAAGAATTGTAGCAGGGGAACCTTCAACTTTGCGCCTAATATTTCCCGAGGTTTATCTAGAAGAGGGTAGGGCAGAGGAGAGAATAACGAATATTAACGATACGATGAGGCGGTACATCGCTGACAAACTATTGGTAGAAAAGGGAAAGGGCTTTATCTATATTGATCGTAAAACAGCCCATACCGGATCAAGAAAGGGTTTGCTAATTGCCATTGACCTAGAGCAATATGACTATAACCCTGGTGCCAAGACCTTGATTCGAGCCACTGAAGGTACAGTTTTAGACAGATTGCCTCCTAGAATAAAGGTCAGGGAAAATGCCCCCATTGAAGTTCCCCATGTTATGCTCCTTATAGATGATCCGGAAATGACAGTAATTGAGCCCCTGTCAGCACAAACCGAAAGAATGGAACGGCTCTATGATTTTGAATTAATGATGAATGGTGGTCACATTAAGGGTTACAGGGTAAGTGATTCCGCCATGGAAGAAAGCATCATGAAGGCCTTTGTAAGTTTGGCAAAACCCGAATCCTTTAGGGCAAAATATGGGGTAGGCCCAGAAAAAGATGTACTGCTGTTCGCAGCCGGAGATGGTAACCATTCTTTGGCTACTGCTAAAGCTGTTTGGGAAAATATAAAAGCTAGTTTGACAGCCAGTGAGTTTGAAAACCACCCTGCACGTTATGCTATGGTAGAGGTTGTAAACGTTCATGATCAGGGACTAACCTTTGAACCCATTCACAGGGTTGTGTTCAACGTCAATGGAAAAAACTTATTAGATCGTATTGTTGGATACTGTAATAGAAATAACTCAAAAGCCTATTTTCAAGAATTTAATAACAAGGCAGAGTTGGAGCAAGAGGGAAAAAAACTTACTGCCAGTGGAGATTGCCACGTTATTCCCTATATTACCGGTACTTCTAGAGGCCTATTAGTAGTTCAACATCCCAAATTCAACCTAGAAGTTGCAACCCTCCAGAAGGCCCTCAATGATATTTCTGACAACGAAGGAAACTTGAAAATTGATTATATTCATGGGGAAGATGTTTTGAGTTCCCTGGCTTCACAGGATGGAAACATTGGCTTTTACCTTGAACCAATGGACAAACATGATTTATTTAAGACCGTTATTTTAGACGGGGTGTTACCTAGAAAAACCTTTTCAATGGGTGAGGCAGAAGAAAAAAGGTTTTATCTGGAATGTAGGAAGATTACCACCACTTAATTAATCAGGGCGAAAATACCTCTAGCAATAACGCTAGAGGTATTGATTTTAAATTCATTAAACTTTTTTAAAAATGTCTTATGCGTTACAGATGCCACTTAGTGCAACTTTAACTTGAATTTCCCCCAGTGCTTCCAGTTTTTTAACCATTTCACCCACTACGGCAGCGTCTCCGTCCACCACGATGGTAATGACATACTTATTTTTTTCACGGTAGGGTAGACCAACTCGTCCCACAACTAATTCACCAAACTCTGTTAAAATGGCATTTACCTTCGGAGCCAGTTTTTCCCGATTTTCCACAACTATAACGACTCCGCCAACACTATTTTCCATAACATAACCTCCTTTTTTGTTTTTGTGTTAATGGGATATTAGCGTATTTAGCTGATATTCCTCCTGCGAATTTCTTACTTTTTTACGACAATTGCTATCACGGCAAGAAAGAATAGTACAGAATAAGTAGTAGGATATTGCTTATGGTGTGGCGGACAAATTTCAATTTGTCCGTATCTCATTATGTTCATTTTCTTGGAAATTCAGACTCTTTGGGGCTTCTGCAATAAATCTTCAGTTCAGGCATTGCGGCGCCGTATTTTACATAGTTATCTCTTGCCTGGAATAAAGACAATCCATGATTTTGGTCGCTTGGCTCGTTTTCCGACTGAATAAAAGAATCAATTTCCCAAAAACAGACGGGGCAGATGTAAGCCAGAGCATCCCCAACATTCGGAATCGTAATAAATCGGCAGCATGGACAAGGCGCATTTCCTGCGACTTCTGTTTCTTCTCTTTCTTCAGATAAATTGGAGCAATTACTGTCAGGAAGATATAATTTACGGCGCTTTTCCATTTGCCTTATGCTCCTTTTATGCAATAATGTGAAGTCTGGGATGTTCAACAAATTCCTGTTTGTCTGAGTGGTTTCATAAACTTTGAATCCATCATACCATGCTTTACCATAAAAAAGACATAGCCTTCCTCTGCGGAAAGCCAGGTCTTTTGTGGCCGGGACCTTATGTTGTCGTTGACTGATTAGCCCCAGGTTTCCCTGGGGCTTTTTATCCACTTACTTTTACTTATGGGATAGGACAAAAGTGTGGCCGTAGATGGATATTACTTCCTATAGATAACAGGAGATTCCGTGTGATAAAATCAACACGTCGACATGTGCCAGTAGGCGCAATTCCTCTCTTTACCAAAGCCCCCGCCGAGAGGTGGGGGCTATTTTTATTTTGTCTTTAAGCGAAATGGTATACTATAACCCCTGTTTCTTTATCTTGAGCATAGTGCAACCTTATCCATCAGACATTTCTAAGCCACTTACTTTTCGATGGTTGGTTTATGGCCATATTCTTTCCATCCCCTGCCTAGTTATTAGCCAGTTTTACGAGCTTCCTTCTCGGTAAATTTACCAGATGCAGCCGCCTCCTGCAATAGAGGATTTTTGCCCCTTACAAAACAGCTTCCCCCGCCTTGATGGCAGCTTGTTTTTGTTTGGATGGAATGGCATGGGAATATCTATCAAGCATAAAGGCGGCAGTGGCATGCCCAAGCTTTGCTAACAATAGGATTACTGAACATATAGCCCGAAGTCAGCAAGAAACAGATGTCAGGCTATTCGAAGGTATGAAAGAAGGCACCTCTTCCAAACATTTACTCAAAAGCGATGATTCCAAAGATAAAGAACTTTTAAAGATGGTAACAGATTTATTCATCCAGATAGCAGTCAGGCAAGGACACTAACTGTAAGAGAAGCTGCAAGGGTCCAATCGTTTCCGAATGATTATATCTTTGAGGCACCAGGTCTTGTACGGTATAAGTATATTGGAACGCAGTACCACCTTTACTTTCTATAGCTATATCTTTGAATTTGCATAGCATCGACAGTGATCGCTTTAAGGGAATTTATTGTCAAACATGGTATAATGAATCAAAAGAAAAATTATTAAATTATTTTAAGTGGGTGGTTCAATGCCCGTACTAAGTTCTATTGAAAAGCAAGTACTAAAGTTATTTGTTGAGTATCTGAATAGATTACACCCAGGAGAAATTAATAAAATCGTTTTGTACGGTTCAAGGGCTCGGGGAGATCATCATTTAGATTCAGATATGGATATTCTTATTCTCGTTTCAGACAAGAATAGGATGGATCGGGATAAAATCTACGATTTCGTATTAGATTCTGAACTAGAGCATGGCATCGATATTTCTGTTAACATTTACGAGAGTGAACAATTCAGTAGGCTAGTAGCGTTGAATGTTCCTTTTGCCACCAATGTGGTTAGGGACGGTGAAACCCTATGGACTCTTTAGAAGCAAGGGGACGGTTCTTTTGCTTCCCTAAACTTTCAATGGACTATTGTTGTTGCGTATTTTATAAAGAGGCATGCTGCGGAAAAACTGATCTTGTAAACTTTCCATAATCCATATATTGATCTAAATGGCATGATAAAGAATAAGGTGATATTAAGTTTATGTTTAAAAGGAGTGGAATAATTGGGGGTATTATATGATTATAGGTGGTTATAATGGTTGTTTTTTAGGTTCTAATCTGACAGATATAATTGTATTAAATAATATAGTTGTAAAATACATAATTATAGCCATTGGTGCCGGACTATTCAGTTGTTTGATAGAATATGGAAATGTTTTCATGATTAACTTACCCATATAACTGGGTGAAAAACATCGCCAGAACGTCGTCAACATGTCACCAAAATTACCCAAACTTACCAAAGTTGATTATTAACTAGCAAAAAAGAAATCCAGTAATTTCATAGCTTACACTTTAGATGCCAGTAAAATCAAGGTGTGTTGAAGGACTTAAAATTCTGTGAAGGGGATTGAAACTTGCCGGAATATAATCAAAAATAATTCCCCCAAAATCACTGACGGAAAGAACATAACGGAGTATAATAACCTCTTTTTCAATAGTTCCATACCGTACATTAGAAGAATATTAGAAGTTTCCCCTAAAAAAGAAAAATGGCAAGGGCTTCCAACCTTGAAAGCCTTGCCATTTCTACGTTTTCTGGCGTCCCAGGAGGGATTCGAACCCCCGACCTACGGATTAGAAGTCCGTTGCTCTATCCAGCTGAGCTACTGGGACAATTCTTGAGCCAACACAAAATATAATAACATAATGATTCTTGGAAAGCAACAATATTTATTAAGAGATTATTAGCTGCCGTATTAATGATTTTATATGGTAAAATAAGCAATGTCAACAATGTTGGCTTATGTTAATAATTAAGGAGTGGCATGATTCGGTGGACAAGGAACTGCTAGTTAAGGATATAGTTTTTATGAGTACCCATTGGGGATCAGAAAAAGAAAAGGATCGGGAAAGGGTAGAAAATACAATTATGCATTTATTGGAGACCTTTCCTGTTTGTCAGCACTGTAATGAATCTTCCGATAATAAGTTTTGGATCATCGAAGAAATAAGAAGAGGTTTTCTGCTAAAAAAATATGAATCGAATGTTTTCTCTGTATGCAGCCTAAAATGCCTGTTTGATTGGGGCTTAAATAAGGATGCTTATTATTCTATCGTTGTCCGCTTGGCCAGTAACAATGTTTTATCCACGGGTTTTGCGGGGCTTAATGCAATGGCTCTTAATGAGTTTGCAACTGAAATCAATCGTGCAAGGTAGGGCTTTGAATGTATACAGCAAGATTTATTGATTTTTTTTAGAAGTCTTAATATAGTTTCTATATACAACAACATAATTCTATATACGACAACAAGGTGGGTGCAAAATGTTAACAGATTATCATATTCATGTGGAAAAAGGACAGTACACAGTAGAGTGGCTGCGGAAGTTTTATGAACATGCCCGGCATGTGGGCATTAATGATTGGGGAATTTCGGAGCATGCTTACAGGTTTATTGAGACAAAGCATATTTTTTGGAACCATTGGGTTGAACAAAGGCAAACGGAGAAGATGGACGACTATCTAAATATGATCTTACAGGCCAGGGCAGAGGGGATTAATGTTAAGTTTGGTATAGAAATTGACTACTTTCCTGGTAAGGAGAAGGAAATTAAAGAATTTATCGATGGCTATCCCTTTGATTATGTGATTGGTTCAGTCCATTGGATTGATCAGTGGGGTATTGATTTGTCGGAAATGAAGGAAGAGTGGGAAAGACGTAAAGTTGAAGATGTGTGGCGGGACTATTTTGATCGGGTTGAGTCCCTGATTGAGAGCCGCCTTTTTGATATTGCAGCCCACCTGGATCTGGCGAAAATTTTTAAATATATTCCTACGAATCAAGATTTTCTTCAGGAACAGTATGACCGGATTGCCCGGGCTTTTGCCAATAGTGGTACCTGTATTGAAATTAGTACCGCTGGCCTAAGAAAGCCAGTGGGTGAAATGTATCCCCAGCCTTTATTATTGAAAACATGCTTTCTCAATGGAGTACCGATTGTGATCAACTCCGACGCCCACAATCCGGAGGATGTTGGGGCGGATTACGATCAAGCCCTTACGTTGGCCAGGGGAACAGGGTATCGGTCCATACAAACCTTTACTGCCAGGAAGGCTGAAAGTCACACCCTGGGATAATGCTTGGGATGTGATTCTATTATTTAGTTAAAAAGAAAAGACCGAATGAATTCACATCTTTTGTTAATGTGTCATAGATTGTAGGAAAAAGGGGTTGAGATTATGACACAAGCTAACTCTTGTTTTCCTAGTTTTCTATTGCCGGTTTGCGTTTGCTTTTTTATATTCCTATTAATCATCGCCATTGTGCTGCTGGTTATTTTCCTATAGGCTATGATCATAAGAAAGGCACTGCTTTTGGGGCAGTGCTTTTTTCTTTTTATGAATGGGTTTCCTTTAAAAAAGTAAAACTAGATTTGGCATATCGGAAAGTATAAACCTTCCGATATGCATAAGGGCAAACCAAAATAAATAAGTGAAGGTAATGAATATGTATATCAAAGGACCCTACAGAAAACAAAGACATCCGTGGTTTTGGCCAATTTTAGTTGTTATTGTGATGCTACCCGTGGGCTTTTTTCTAAAGGGATGTCTTTATAAAACGGAGGCAGAAAGTTCACCCCAAAAACCTCAAAAAAAGCCTTTACCCAAACATGTGGTTATTATTGATCCAGGACATGGGGGTTCAGATCCTGGTGCCTGTCGAGAAGGGGTAATGGAAAAGGATATAAATTTGGCCATTGCCCAAAAGATAGCTCGGTCTATGAAACAGCATCAGGTTCAATTGACCCGGGAAAAGGATCAGGATTTCACACAAAATGGTGTTTACACCAAGCAGGCCGAGCGGCTTGACCTAGACCATCGTATTGCCGTGGCCCAGAGGTTTCAGGGTGAGGTTTTTGTTAGCATCCACATCAATACCGGTGAAGGCCAGGACAATGGTGTTCTTGTTTACTACAATCCCAGTGATGAGAAAAGTAAAAGGTTAGCCCAGGCCATTCAACGGGAGACCAACAGGCTGCCCAAGGTCAGGGAAAAGGAACCTCGGCCAGATGATTTTTACTTATTCCAAAACATGACCATACCCGTAGTCATCGTGGAAGCAGGCTGGCTTTGTAACTCAGAGGAAAGGAAGCGGCTACAGGATCCAGCCTATCAAGAGCAGGTTGCCAATGCCATTGCCCGGGGTATAACAAATTTTTTACAGTAAGCAAAAAAATCGAAAGCGACCCCCAGGGGCCGCTTTTGATTTTACCATTATTGAATTTGGGCAGAAGGATTATTCTGCCAGGGACCGCCACCGTTACGTCCCATGCCAGCACCTGGGCCTAAGCCACATTTGCCGGGACCAGCACCGGGGCAGGTGTAGCCGTTCTGAGCCCGAAATTCACTCATTTTATCAAAATGTTGTTGCCAGGCCTGCCCCTGCTCCGGAGTTAGGGTGCCATTTTGCACAGCCTGATCAACTTGAACTCTCTTAGAAGCCATTCGTTGCTCAAACCATGCCTTAGCCGGAGTGTCAGTATCGGCGGCAAAGGCGGCAGGAATGGTTAAGGCTACAAGGGCCAGAATCAATGCACCCACGATAAGAAGCTTTTTGTTCATCCAAAACAACTCCTTCCTTTGCTTTATCTTATCATATCCAATAGCGTGTACAAAATAATTCGCAAAAAATTAAAATAATAGCCCCAGTCAGGTACTGGTGCGTATGGTATAATATTCTACTGTACCATCCTATCAACAAGGGAGAGAAAACATGAAAAAATTTATCCTACCACTATTACTCTGTATTTTAATGTTGGTTACTGGTTGCAGTCAACCTGAAACCGAGGGTCCTAAGGCAGATATACCAAAAATCATCACGGCACCAGCCGGTACTCTGAAGGTTCATTTTATTGATGTGGGCCAGGCGGATGCAATTTTGGTACAAAATAGTGATCAGGCTATGCTGGTGGATGCCGGCAATAATGCTGATGGAGAGCTGATGGTTCGCTACCTTAATCAACAGGGTATAAAAAAGCTGCAAGTGGTCATCGGGACCCACCCTCACGAAGATCATATCGGTGGCATGGATGATGTAATTAAACATTTTTCGGTGGAGCAAATATATTTACCCAAAGTTAATCATGCTACGGAAACCTATCAGGATGTTTTACGTGCTATGAAGGCGAAAAATATAAAGGCCACCGCAGCCAGTGGAGGACAAAGTTTTACCTTGGGTGATGCCCGAGTGGAGATTCTGGCACCCAACAGTAGCAGTTATGAGGAACTGAATGATTATAGTATCGTTAGTAAGATTTCTTTTGGCGAAACTGCTTTTTTACTGACCGGGGATGCCGGCATCCTTTCGGAGCAGGAGATGATAACCAAAGGTTATGACCTAAGGGCTAACGTGCTAAAGGTGGGTCATCACGGCAGTTACACTGCCACCGGGGAAAAATTCCTCAAGGCAGTGAATCCACAGGTAGCGGTGATCTCAGTGGCGGCCAAGAATGATTATGGCCATCCCCACCGTGAAATCCTGGAAAGGTTAAAGACCAGTAAGGTTGAGGTTTATCAGACGGCCCAACAGGGCACCCTGGTTTTGGTATCGGATGGCAAAAAAATTACAGTAGAAAACCAAACTATAACAACAAAAGGGGAGGTACCGATAGCCAAGGATACCTCGGTCTATGTAGATAAAAATGCTAAAGGCCTAATTAAGGGCAACATTAATAAAAACGGTGATAAAATTTACCACCTGCCCGGGCAGCGGAATTATGAACAAACCAAACCAGAGGCTTGGTTTAAAACAGAGGATGAGGCAGTGCAGGCAGGTTTTAGGAGGGCGAGCCGATGAGGGCAGTGATCGATCGCTTTGAAGCAGATTGGGCTGTTTTAGAGGTGTCAGGAAAAATCATGTGGCAGGTGCCGCGCAGTTTTTTACCTCCAGAGGCCAAGGAAGGCAGCAAACTGGAAGTTAATTTTACCATCCTTGATGAAGGGCCGGAGGATGAGTTGTTTGAAGAAGTCTTTAAATAATAAATAAAAATGTTTGCTTTTAGAAAAAAACGGCAATAATACCACTCGAAATTATTTTTTCGAGGAGGTTCTATTTGGTGGAAACATTATCAAGAGTTGCTTTAGTACTGGTGATCATCGGGGCATTAAACTGGTTGTTAGTTGGCCTATTCAGCTACGATTTGGTTGCAGCCCTTTTGGGTGGAGATGCTGTGCGTGAATCTTCTATCCTGAGCAAAGTAATCTACAGCTTAGTCGGTTTATCCGGTATTCTGTTGATTCCTTCCCTTTTCCGTGAGAAAGCACCCGTAGATAAGTAAGACAAAAAGACAAAGGCCCTTCGCCATTTGGTGAGGGGCCTTTCCCATTTAATGGTTTTGGCTGTAAGAATCTAACCATTCGTCTTTATAAAGGATCATGTTGGGGTCCTCTGGATTTTCACCTTCGCGATAATCCACCAGATTTAGTTCTTCCAAATTTCGTAGGGCCCGCTGGACTTCTAATTCTGAATAGCCCAGTGATTTACCCATATCTTTTAGGGGGTAAATCAACATTCCGTCCGGTGATGTATGCTCTCGCACAAAGATTAAAACATTGCGCTGAATTTCGTTTAGGTTAGCAAGACTGAGAGCCTTCAACAAATGGGGCACCTCCTTGTTTTTTCTTATTATTTCTTTTCAAACCACATTTATGCATTCTTTATAGAAGTGACAGGCCGTTCGAGATTCCGGTATAATTGATCAGGACAAGCAGGAATCTTGTGAAAAAAGGAAGTGCAAACCATGTCAGCACTAAAATTTATACATTGTTCCGATATTCATTTGGGCCGCCAGCGTCTGGGCGGTAAACTGCCCGATGATGACTTTGCTAAGGCCCTAGACTATATTGTACAGTATGCCCTGGAGCAAAGGGTGGATGGTCTGCTGCTGGCGGGGGATTTATATGACTCCCCAAATATTCAGCCACCTATTTTGCGGCAGGCCACCACCTGTTTGCTGCCTTTGCAAGAAGCGAATATACCGGTCTTTGCCATTGAAGGCAACCATGACCGGGCCACGGTGACCGGGGAAACCCATACCTGGGTGCGTTATTTAAATGATATAGGACTGCTTCACCTACTGACCATACCCTTTCAGGCCGAGGGACCTGTGCTTACCCCCTGGGATGAAAAAACCAGAAGAGGTTCTTATATCGACTATAAAGGTGTCAGGATCGTTGGTGCCGGTTACTTGGGGGCTGGCACCATTAAGAGGGCACGTCTTATTTGGGAGGCCATGACACAGTGGCCCAAGGACTCTGTCAGGGCCACTGTGATGCTGCTCCATGCTGGACCGGACTATATGGTGCAGGAAGGGGGCGGCTTTGCCAAGGAGACATTGGAATTTCTTCATCAGCAGGTTGATTACTTGGCCCTGGGACACATACATAAGCCCTTAAACCACGGCGGGTGGGCCCTTAACCCAGGTTCCCCGGAGCATGTAAGATTGGAAGAGAGCCGCTACGACGGGCAGCCCAGGGGTATGGCTCTGGTAGAAATTGATCCCACGGCAATCAACCCTCTGCAAAGGGCGGAAATTCTCAATGTACCCAAAAGAAGAGTCATCAGCCTGCGTTATGATTGTTCCCCCCACGGCAACAAAACGAAACGGGCAATGGATGGTATTCAGAGGGATCTCAGCAGTTTATTAAAAGAGGCGGGGGCCGGGCCAGAGGATGCGGTGCGCCTGGAATTGACCGGTGCTGTAAATTTGGGGCGGATAAGATTGGATACCGATGCCTTGGCCTCCTACCTGGAAGAAGATCTGCCCGTATTGGCGGTTGAAATAAATTCCGGTGCTTTACAGTTGGCTAACAGCGAAGGGTTAGAGGCCCAAGGGGCGGCTGCCGTACCCACCCGGGAAGCCCTGGAAAGGGCGGCCATTTATGATTTAGTATTGCATAATCCCCTGGTGGGGTTAGAGGAACAAGCGAATATCTTGGCAGGGTTATTTCATCAGTTTAAAGAGGATGTGCGCAGCCAAGTTGGTTACCAGGAAATTCGTGAAAGGCTTAACAGCAGTGGACTGGTGGAGCGTTTGGTACAAGAGGCATTGGCTGAGCAACCACGACGTGCGGTGGCAACGGCAAAGGAAGGTGAGGACTAGATGTGGGTGCAGAGGATCCGACTAAAAAATATCAAAAGCTATGGTGAAGGGGCGAATGGTGAGGGCATTACCATTCAGCTAGAACCAGGTATTAATCAGATTGCGGGGAAAAATGGAACAGGCAAAAGTACCCTTATCGAAGCCATTGGCTATGCCCTTTTCGATGCGGAACCTGTGCGTGGCAATGCCAGAATGGCTAAGAATACCTATCTCTTAAGAAATGGCAGTAAAGCCGGTGAGGTGGATGTTTGGGTCTGGCACGAGGATTGCTTGTACCGGGTAGAGCGGGATGTAGGCAATGGCGGACGTCGCTGGAAGGTGGTTCGGCAGGATGATGACTTTATCGAAGCAGAAGGGGAAAAAGAAGTTAAGGACTTTATTGCTAACCTGGCCGGGGTGGAAAATTCCGAACGCTTGGCTGAGGTTTACCACAGTCTGTTGGGTGTCAAGCAAGGACGTTTTACCATTCCCTTTGATCTGAAGCCCAGCGAGGCCAAGAACCACTTTGACCCACTATTAGATGTAGATATTTTTCGCCAGTGTTTTGAGTACCTCAAGGGTCCCTGTGATGAGGTTCGGCAGGAGATAGCTAACCAACGGGCAGTTATTAGCGGCTTAGAAGGGCAAATATCCCAGCTTCAAGATGCCCCGGAAAAATATGAGGAGGCCGTCAAACAAAGGGTTACTCTGGAGGCGTTAGTAGAAAAAAGCCAACAGCAGCAGCATCATGCGGCAGGCCAATTGGCACAGTACGAAATTCTCATGAATAACTATCAAGCAGCACGGTTAAAGGTCAGTGAGGCTAAAAACTTGGTTGCCCAGGCTAACAATGATGCTGCCACTTGTTCTACCAGGGTGGAGGAAGCCAAGCAGGCCAATCGGATGCTTCAACAAAATCAGGCAGCCTACCAAGCCTACCTAGAGCTAGAACAACAAATTAGTGTTTTAGAAAAGGAACGTCTGACCCGGGATCAAATCCAAAAAACCCTAGCCAACGGACAAAGGGAAGAAATGGGTCTGGCCAGGGATTTGCTGGCTAAAGGGCAGGAAGGGCAGCGGGATCGGGAAAATGCTGCCCAGAAGCAGCAGGATTATCAAACCAGATGGCAGCAGCTTAGCCTTCGCTTGGAGCAGTTCCAAGCCGGGGAGTCAGACTGCCAATTGGCTTATAAACAGGCCGAAGAATTACGCAAGCATCTGGCCAGCATTGTGGAATGGCTAAGGGGTATGAGTGCGGTAAATAAACCGGCCATTGAACAGCTGGCAGATTTGGAGCAAATATTACAGCAGCTAAATGGAAAAATAGCCGGCCAGTTAGCCCAGGCAAAAGAAGAACTTACGAGGCTTGAAGAACAGGAGCAGCAATGTCGCTTGGAGTTAGAAAGAACCCGCCAAGCGAAGGCTGTTCTAGAACAACAGTTGGCCAGATTATCTGGCGGACAATGTCCCTTGCTGGGGACAGCTTGCAACCAGTTCAACCCGGCTAAGTCCAAGGCAGACCTAGATAGCTTGACTCAGAAGTTTCAACAGACAGCTATCGCGCAGAAGGAAGCTTTAAAACTGGTTGCCGAGGCAAGAAAGCGAGTAGAATACTTGCTGGCAGAGGAAAAAAGTCAGCTGGAGAAACAGGCTAGGGCCAGTCAGTTGGCCAAAGGCATCGTGGGGCTATATGGGCAGCTGGTGGATGTCCGGGGTCGGGCGGCGGCAGAGGTACTGGCCAAAGTTTTGCAATCCGGCGGTGAATTACCCAAGTTAAGTGGCGGCGTGGCTGTAACTTCAAAAATGAAAGTGGCCGGCTACCGGGCTGCGGTGGAAGAAATGAAGGCTTTGCAGATGGCCCTTTATGAGCGTTATCAGGGATGGCAGCCCAGCGTGGAGAAACGGTATAAAGCAGCCCAGGATACATTGGCCCAGCGGGTGGGACAGAAAAAGGAGTTGGCGGCGGAGGAAACAGCCCTAAAGAACCTGACAGAGGAAATTAAGAAACTTAATCAAAGGGCAGCCGAGTCAGAGCAAAGGGCCGAACGGATTGAAGCCCAACTAAACAAAATTCGCCGGGAGATAAAGAATTTGCAACAGCAATTGGCACCCTTTCAGGAGCTGGACAACAAACTGGCCTTAGCCACGGCAAACAAAGCCAACCATCTGCCGGGCTACACCTTATATTTGCAAAATCAGCCTGTGGCGGCAAAACAGCAGGCATATCTCACGATGCTGCAGGAAAGTCAAGACAAGTTAAAGGGGTTACAGGCAGAATTGATAGAGTGGGAGCAAAGGTTTCAGCAAGCAGAGGCGGCCTATAATCCAGCCAGGCATAAGGAGCTAAAGGACACCTATGCCAAGGCAAACCTTGCTCTTGGGGAAGCCACCAGCAAATTGGCCGAAGCTGTGCGGTTGGTGAAAGAACAGCAGCAGCGGGTCAAGGTTATGCAGGGGTTGCTGCAGCAACGGGAGGAGCAGTACAGAGAGTTGCTCCGTTTACAGGCCCAGGAAAGTATTCTTGAGCGGGCAAGGTATATTTTGAAAAATGCCCAGGAACCGGTGGCCCGCAGCCTAACTGCTCGGGTGGCAGCCCAGGCCCAGGTTATCTACAATACGATGAGCAATGAGGCGGCACAGTTTCACTGGCGCTCGGGAGATTACAGCCTTACGGTCACCACTGTGTCCGGGGAGAAGCGCTTTACCAGCCTGTCCGGTGGCCAGCAAATGAAGGCTGCCATGGCCATGCAACTGGCCATGGTCAAGGAATTTTCCCAAGCAGGTTTCTGCGCCTTTGATGAACCCACCTATGGCTTGGATGCAGAAAGCCGCAATATGTTGGCCGAAGCCATCGGCAAGGCCCAGGAAGAATGCAAATTTGAGCAACTTTTGCTGGTTTCCCATGATCAAGCCTTTGATGACAAAGTAGAGCATGCTTTAAAACTGGAATATTCACCCATGGAGGGGACGAAACTATAGCCATGAGTCATGATTAGCCTTTAGCTGTTAGCGGATCGTTTTTAGCTAACGGCTAATTGTTAACAACTAAAAGGCCTGATTTAACAATACGACAGTCAACATACCAGTTACCACCGTCAGGAAGATACTTTTGGAAAAATACCCGGCTAGAAAACTGGGAATGGCTGCTAGGAGATAGGTGTTGGACAGGTTCAGGCTAAGCTGACCATTTTTTAAAAGTAACTCAGGTGCCAACAGGGCAGACAAGACAGCCACTGGCACATAGCTAAGCCAATTCATTACGCCCTGGGAAATATTCATACGGGATAATACGGCCAGCGGCAGCATCCGGGGAATGTAGGTAACCACCATCATGCCGATAATGACTGCGAGGACTTTTCCATCCATTGATCGATTAACACCCCAATCGTTGCAGATATTATAGTGGCCAAAATAATATTCCAGCTACCCGCGGCATTTAGCTTGATACCAATGGATAAGGCGGCGGAAATAATAATTACGGCCAACATTTTCTTGTGTTTTACTTGTAAAACCAATAGAGCGATAAACATAGCCGGTAGGGCGAAATCCAAACCATATTTTTGTGGGTCAGGGATAAAATTACCCATCACAGACCCCAGCACGGTGCTGGAAAGCCAAGCCAGGTGAGCGGTAACCAAAAGACCAAAGAAATATCCTTTATCCTTCTTTTCACGGGCCACAGTGGCAACGGAAATTGCGAAGGTTTCATCCGTAATCCAAAAGCCCAATAAGGATAAAAGCTTGGCACTCAAATGTTTCATATAGGGTGCCAAGGAGGCAGTCATTAATAGGTGCCGGGAATTAATTAAAAAAGTGGTTAAGACAATGGTACCAAAGGAAGCCTGGGCTGCTAGCATGCCTGCTCCGATGAACTGGGAGGAACCGGCGTAGACCAGCAATGACATCATAAAGACCTCAAGGGTAGTCATACCAGATTGAACCGCCAAAACACCAAAGGCCATGCCAATGGGAAAATAGCCAAAGACAACGGGCAAAGCTGCTTTAAAACCCTCTTTAAACTGGGATTGAGCCATGACTAAGACCCTCCTAAAAACAAATGTACATTCCCTATGATAACAGAATTTAGTTAGTTAAGGTTAGTTTAGTTTGCGAAAAATAAACACCTGAGAAGCACCCAAAGGTCTTGACAATACATGTCAAACTATATATAATCAGTAATTGTTCGCAGCAAAAAGCATGATCGTTTAGGCAATAGTAATAAAGGTTATGAGAAAATAATTTGTTGAAATATTGCTTGACAATGATGAATGACTTTGATAATATAATTTCTGCGAGTCACCAAAGTCAGCAACGCTTTGTGGTGGGTATAGCTCAGCTGGTTAGAGCGCCAGATTGTGGCTCTGGAGGCCGTGGGTTCGAGTCCCATTATCCACCCCATTTTATACTATATTGGGGCGTCGCCAAGCGGTAAGGCACCGGACTTTGACTCCGGCATTCGTTGGTTCGAATCCAGCCGCCCCAGCCATTAATAGGATCCATTAGCTCAGTTGGTAGAGCACCTGACTTTTAATCAGGGTGTCCCGCGTTCGAGTCGCGGATGGATCACCATCAGTTTTATATGCGGATGTGGCGGAATTGGCAGACGCGCCAGACTTAGGATCTGGTACCGCGAGGTGTGGGGGTTCAAGTCCCTTCATCCGCACCACAAATAAAAAACACCTGATTAATCAGGTGTTTTTTATTTTTTTGATTTTTCGTTCGGGATAGTGGTTAAACCTTAAATTTTTCGTTCGGGTAGTCTAGGGATTCTACTATTTGGCTAGCATAGCAAGTTGAGCAGACATGAACCTGCTTGTAAATACAGATAACATGTTTATGACAGGCCCATTGACCACAGATACTACATTGCTCATGACAGTGTGAACATACTTCATCGCCGCATACAGAACACTCTAGTAATCGATCGGTTTCCTTTTGGCAAATTGAACAACCATTTGACATAGCAACACCCTCTTTATAATATAATGTTTTAAAATTCAGTCAATTTTTAATTATCTAACTAATTTATACAACAAAATTATTTATTTCACAAGACTTGAAATCTAATTAAAAAGATGATATATATTCAAGAAATTAGAAAATAAAACCTTTAAAAAATGGAGGAAAAGGAAGCCCTAAGCAAATGTTTTGCAAAGAAAAGACATTATGGTATAATTGGAATGATATAGGATTGCCAGGGTTATGCCCTGGTATTTTAATTACTGAGGTAACTGGAAAAAATTACCCTTTTTGACTGTAAATGATTCGACTTCAGCAGGAGTTGGATAACCTTTCGTAGAAATAAATATAGTGTTATGCCTATATTTGGTTACACTACAAACAACGAGGGTTGCAGTCCTGTGGGAGGGTGTAATTTCAGTAAACAATAATAATCCAAAGGATATTTAAGGAGGAACACTTTATAATGAAGGCCACTGCAGAAAGAATTGATAAAAACACCGTCCTTTTAGAGGTTGAGGTAGAACAGGAAAAAGTTGAGCAGGCTTTGGATAAAGCCTACCGGAAAGTTGTTAAGCAAGTTAACATTCCTGGGTTTCGTAAAGGAAAAGCTCCCCGGGCAATGGTAGAACGTTATGTAGGTTCCGAAACTTTATTTGGTGAAGCCGCTGAAATGATTATTCCCGAAGCTTATATGGAAGCTTTAGAAGAAACTGCCACCGAGCCCATTGACCAACCCCAAATTGATATTGTACAGGGTGAAGCTGGTAAAATCTTAATTTTTAAAGCCACTGTAGAAGTAAAGCCGGAGGTAACCCTGGGCGAATACAAAGGTTTAGAAGTAACCCAACCTGCCGCAGAAGTAACGGATCAGGACATAGAGAAGGAACTGGAACGTCTGCAGAATCGCCATGCGAAACTTATCACAGTGGAAGAAGGAGAAGTGCAAAATGAAGATGTCACCCTCATTGACTTTACCGGCTATGTAGACGGTGAGGCCTTTGAAGGCGGTCATGCCGAAAACTACTCCCTAACCATCGGTTCCAATTCCTTTATCCCTGGTTTCGAAGAGCAGCTTGTGGGAGTTAAGCTTGGTGAAGAAAAAGATATCAACGTTACTTTCCCGGAAGAATACCATGCAGAAAATCTGGCCGGCAAACCAGCAACCTTTAAAGTAAAAATTAATGAAATTAAACGCAAGGAACTGGCACCACTGGATGATGAGTTTGCCAAAGACGTAAGCGAATTCGATACATTGGATGAATTAAAGTCAGACATTCTGAATAGATTAAAAGAAAATGCCGCAAAAGTGGCCAAGTCTTCCATGGAAAACGGTGCAGTGGAAGCTGCGGTTGCTAAAGCAGAGGTTGAGATCCCAGCAGTTATGGTAGACCAAAAGGTTGAAGAAATGATTAACAGCATGAGCCAACGTCTGGCTCAGCAAGGCATTAACCTGGATCAGTATTTCCAATATACGAACACCAGCATTAATGACATGCGTGACCGTATGAGACCAGATGCTGAAAGAACAGTTAAAAGTGAACTGGTTTTAGACGCCATTGCCAAGTCTGAAAATATTACTGCCAGTGAAGAAGAATTAAATGAGGAAATTCAAAAAATTGCTGAATATGTTAAACAGGATGCGGAAATTGTACGTAAGACACTGGAATTACAGGGTGAGCTGAGACATATTAATCTAGATATAGCCCGCCGTAAAGTTGTTAATTTCTTGGCTGAAAATGCTAAAGTGGTGGAAGGCACCAAAGAGGCCTAGATTGAATATATTGGCAATGTAAGCCCTAAAGCCGTAGATAGGGCTAGATAGATATTTCAAGGAGGCGATAGACTTGTCGGGCTTAGTACCAATAGTAGTAGAACAAACTAACCGGGGCGAGCGAGCATACGATATTTATTCAAGATTATTGAAAGATCGTATTATCTTTATTGGTGGACCCATTGACGACCATATTGCCAATCTGGTAATCGCACAGTTCTTATTCCTAGAGGCTGAGGATCCTGAGAAGGATATTCATTTATATATCAATTCTCCGGGTGGGGTTGTTACTGCTGGATTGGCGATTTACGATACCATGCAGTATATTAAACCCCCTGTATCCACCATTTGTTTGGGTCAAGCTGCAAGCATGGGTTCCTTCTTGCTGGCCGCCGGAGCAACTGGCAAGCGTTATACTCTTCCCATGGCTAGAATTATGATTCACCAACCCCTAGGTGGCGTGCAGGGTCAGGCAACGGATATTGATATTCATGCCAAAGAGATTTTACGCATGAAAGACCTGTTAAATGAACGGTTGGCCCACCACACCGGGCAGCCTCTGGATAAGATTACCAGGGACACTGAGCGGGACTTCTTTATGTCCGCTGAGGAAGCTAAACAGTACGGAATCATTGATGAGGTGATGCCGTATAGGAAGTAAAGATAAAAGAGGTGGAAATATGTTTAACGAGAAAGGCCAGCTCAAATGCTCCTTCTGTGGCAAGATGCAGGATCAGGTAAAAAAGCTTGTAGCCGGCCCCGGTGTCTATATCTGCGATGAATGCATCGAGTTATGCAATGAAATCATCGAAGAAGAATTAAGCGATGACTTGGGCCTGGATATGGGTGATTTACCCAAACCCAAAGAAATCAAAGCCATTTTGGATCAGTATGTAATTGGACAAGAAAGTGCAAAAAGACAATTGGCTGTGGCAGTATACAACCACTACAAGCGGATTAACCTTGGGGGCAAAGTTGAAGACGTGGAGCTCTCCAAGAGCAATATCGTTATGCTGGGGCCCACCGGTTGTGGTAAAACATTACTGGCCCAGACACTGGCTCGCTTGTTAAACGTGCCCTTTGCCATCGCCGATGCCACCTCTTTAACCGAGGCAGGATATGTTGGTGAGGATGTGGAGAACATCCTGCTAAAACTTATCCAAGCAGCGGATTATGATGTTGAAAAGGCTGAAAAAGGCATTGTCTATATCGACGAGATTGATAAAATTGCACGCAAATCGGAAAATCCCTCCATTACCAGGGATGTTTCCGGCGAAGGTGTACAGCAAGCTTTACTAAAAATCCTCGAAGGCACAGTTGCCAGCGTACCACCCCAGGGTGGGCGCAAGCATCCCCATCAGGAATTTATCCAGCTGGATACCACCAACATCTTGTTTATCTGTGGTGGTGCCTTTGACGGCATTGATAAGATTATCCAAAACCGTACCGGTAAAAAACAGCTTGGTTTTGGTGCAGAAATTCAAAGCCAAAAGGATCGGAAAATTGGTGAAATCTTAGCCAACATCTTGCCGGAAGACCTTTTGAAATTTGGCTTAATCCCCGAATTTGTAGGTCGTCTGCCGGTTGTGGTTACCCTTGACGCCCTTGATGAAGATGCTCTGGTTCGTATTTTGACAGAACCCAAGAATGCTCTGTCCAAACAGTATCAGAAGTTATTTGAACTGGATGGCGTGGATTTGGAATTGCAGCCTGATTCCTTGCGTGAGGTGGCTAAGGAAGCGCTAAAACGCAAAACCGGTGCCAGGGGCCTCAGGGCCATCATGGAAGAAGCGATGCTGGGCATTATGTATGACATTCCTTCCCGTGATGACATCTCCAAGGTTATCATCACCAGGGACGCCATCTTAAAGAAAGGCGAACCACTGCTCATCACCATGGATAAAAAGAAGAAAAAAGAAGAAAGCGCATAGATTAAGGGTCAAAGCACGGGGAAATCCCCCGTGCTTTAGCTTTTCGCTTTTTTAATTAGCTCTCTCTGAGGATGACGTCACGGAGTGACAGGGGGAGTAAGCCACCAATGTCATTCATGATTAATAAAGGTAATAGCTGTCAATTAATGGACTATGGCCATCGCTTACCCCATAGGAATGCCTCAAGGAAAAAAGCTGACGGCTAATACCCAAAAGAAATACCCTAAATCAAAAATCCACGTGTAAAATTTGGTCCTTTTAGCAATAATACAAAAGAAAGAGTTCGCTAAAAGGAGGCATCGTATTATGGGGGAACTTACCGGCCTTGGGAGTTTTCTCACCTTTATACAGGTATTTTTCGCGGTGGTTATTGGTCTTTATTTCTGGAACTTGCTGAAGCAACAACAGGGCAATAAAACCGCCGTAGAAAGAGAATCCCGTAAAGAGATGGAAAAACTGCAGCGTCTGCGGGCTATTTCCTTGACTGAACCGCTGGCGGAGAAAACCAGGCCCAAAAATTTTAGTGAAATCATCGGCCAGGAAGAGGGCTTAAAATCCCTGCGGGCTGCCCTCTGCGGGCCCAATCCACAGCACGTTATCGTCTATGGACCCCCGGGGGTTGGTAAAACAGCTGCGGCCAGATTGGTGCTGGAAGAGGCTAAAAAAACACCCAGCTCTCCCTTTAAGGAAAATGCAAAATTCTTTGAGCTGGATGCAACCACTGCTCGCTTTGACGAAAGAGGTATTGCGGACCCCCTGATCGGTTCGGTGCATGACCCGATCTATCAGGGTGCTGGGGCCATGGGCATGGCAGGTATTCCTCAGCCTAAGGCTGGGGCTGTGACAAAGGCCCATGGGGGTATGCTGTTTATTGATGAAATCGGGGAACTGCACCCCATCCAAATGAATAAGCTGCTAAAGGTATTGGAAGATCGCAAGGTCTTTTTAGAGAGTGCCTACTATAGCTCTGAGGACAATAACATACCAACCCATATCCATGATATCTTTCAGAATGGCTTACCGGCGGACTTTCGCATGGTAGGGGCAACCACCCGGACGCCAGAGGAGATACCCCCGGCCATTCGTTCCCGCTGCTTAGAAATTTTCTTTCGACCACTACAGCAGGAGGAAATCAAAAAAATTGCTGACAATGCAGCAAAGAAGATTGGCTTTCCCTTAGAGGAGGGGGCACTGGACGTTATCAAACGCTATGCCACCAATGGGCGGGAATCTGTCAATATCATTCAAATTGCCGGCGGTATAGCCCTGACAGAGGATAGAAAAGAGATTTTAGTCAGGGATATTGAATGGGTCCTGCATAGTGGGCAGTATACACCGCGACCGGAGCGCAAGATCAATTCACAGTCTCAGGTTGGTGTAGTCAATGGCCTGGCCGTCTATGGACCCAATATGGGTATCGTCTCCGAAGTGGAGGCAACGGTTATCCCCGCTGCGGCTGGTATGGGTAAAATTATTGTGACCGGGGTAGTGGAAGAAGAGGAAATCAGTGGCGGAAGCAAAAAAGTACGGCGCAAGAGTATGGCCCGCAGTTCGGTGGAAAACGTGGTGACAGTACTTAGGCGGGTCATGGATGTGAATCCCCAAAACTACGATATCCATGTAAATTTCCTTGGCAGCGGCTTGGTGGATGGTCCCTCAGCCGGTGTCACCATTGCCACAGCCATTTACTCAGCCATCAAGGGTGTAGCCGTCAGCAATACCGTAGCCATGACCGGCGAAATTTCCATTCGTGGCTTGGTAAAACCCATCGGTGGTGTGGTGGCCAAGGTAGAGGCAGCCAAGCAGGCAGGGGTTAAGAAGGTTTTAATCCCCCGGGAAAACTATCAGGAAATATTTAAAAATATGGAAGGCATTGAGGTTGTACCCATAGACACACTAGAGGAGGTCGTTCAAGGGGCACTGGTGGAACAGCCTGAGAAAAAAATCCAGTGGGAATCGCTAAATTCCAGTTTGGATCTACCAGCGGCAGCCTTTTTGGCTGGGGAATCTGCCAATTCCTGATAATTTAAAAAACATTTGAGAAATATAGGTTTTCCTGTTAATAGAATAATTTTAAATTTGCTTGATCAAGCTTCAAAAACCCAGCGTATGCTGGGTTTTCTCTGTTAATGGTAAATTATTGTTGTGGCAGTGGATAAAACTTTTATGTTATTATAACCTTATTCTTAGTAACTAATCAGCCAACATATGTTTAGAATATACAAGGAGGTGCGGCAGTGAATTTTGAAATTAAATCGTTACCCTTGCTTCCACTGAGGGGTATTTTAGTATTTCCCTATATGGTTATACACCTTGACGTAGGAAGAGAAAAATCAATCCAAGCCATTGAAGAGGCAATGGTCCAAGACAAAATGATTTTTCTGGCAACCCAAAAGGAGGCTCAGACCGATGAGCCCACAGTGGATGATATTTATCAGATCGGGACAGTGGCAGAAGTAAAGCAACTGCTAAAACTTCCTGGGGGAACCATTCGAGTGCTGGTGGAAGGCATCGCCCGGGCCAAGATTAACAACTATGAATATCAAGAACCCTATTTTAGAGTGAAAGTGGAGCAATATACCGAAGAATTCGAAAAGAGTGCCGAAATTGAAGCTCTGATGCGGAACCTGGTTTATCAGTTTGAGCAGTATGTAAAACTCTCCAAAAGAATTCCTCCAGAAACAGTGGTTTCTGTGGTTAATTTGGAAGAACCTGGACGTCTGGTGGATATAATTGCTTCTCACTTAGCCCTAAAAATCGAAGATAAACAAAAAATATTAGAATCCATCGAGATTGTGGACCGACTGGAAAAACTCTGTGGCATTGTGGCCAGGGAATTGGAAATCGTCGAGTTGGAACGCAAGATCAACATTCGGGTTCGCAAACAGATGGAAAAAACCCAAAAGGAATACTACCTGAGAGAACAGATGAAGGCCATTCAAAAGGAATTAGGTGATAAGGAAGATCGGGTGGCTGAGTGTGAAGAACTCAGGGAAAAAATCGCCAAAGCAAAACTTCCTAAAGAAGCCGAAGAGAAGGCTCTCAAGGAAGTAGAGCGTCTGGAAAAAATGCCGCCCATGGCAGCCGAGTCCGCTGTGGTACGCAATTACCTGGACTGGATGTTAAGTTTGCCCTGGAGCAAGGGCACCAAAGATCGCATCGATATTAACGCCGCAGAGGCTGTGTTGGAGGCCGATCACTACGGCCTAAAGGATCCGAAGGAAAGAATCATCGAATATTTGGCTATCCGTAAGTTGGCTAAGAAAATGAAAGGACCCATACTTTGCCTGGTGGGCCCCCCGGGTGTTGGTAAAACCTCCCTGGGTCGCTCCATTGCCAGAGCTCTGGAGCGTAAATTCGTAAGAATTTCCCTCGGGGGTGTCAGGGACGAGGCGGAGATTCGTGGCCACCGGAGAACCTATGTCGGTGCCATGCCAGGTCGGGTTATCCAGGGTATGAAAACCGCCGGGTCAAAAAACCCAGTCTTCTTGCTGGATGAAATTGATAAAATGGCTAGCGATTTCCGAGGTGACCCTGCCTCTGCCCTATTGGAAGTACTAGATCCTGAGCAAAATAGTACCTTTAGTGATCATTACATTGAGACACCCTTTGATTTGTCCAATGTTATGTTTATCACCACAGCGAACAGCATGTATTCCATTCCAAGGCCTTTATTGGACCGGATGGAAGTTATTCAGATTTCTGGTTATACTGAAGAAGAGAAACTGCAAATCGCCAAACGTCATTTACTGCCCAAACAGATCAAAGATCATGGTTTAACCGATCAAATGATGCAGATTTCGGATAATACCCTGTTAAAGGTAGTACGTGAGTACACCAGGGAATCTGGAGTTAGAAATCTGGAGCGCAAGCTTGCCTCCATCTGCCGTAAGACAGCTAGGAAAATCGTAGCAGGTCAGGCGGAAAAGGTGAAGGTTACCACTCAAAATTTAGAGCAATTCCTGGGCATTCCCCGTTACCGTTATGGGGTAGCGGAACAAAATGATGAAATTGGTACCGTTACTGGTATGGCTTGGACCGAAGTGGGCGGTGATACCCTGGTTATTGAGATTACCACCTATAAGGGAACCGGTCGTATGACCCTAACGGGTAAATTGGGTGAAGTGATGAGGGAATCTGCCCAGGCCGGCTACAGCTTCATCCGCAGCCGTGCCCACGAGTTAGAAATTGATCAAGAGCTGTTTGAAAAATGGGATATGCACATTCATATTCCCGAGGGGGCTGTTCCCAAGGATGGCCCTTCAGCCGGTATTACCATGGCCACAGCGATGGCTTCGGTGCTTACCGGTCGGAAGGTGCGCCACGACATTGCGATGACCGGTGAGATCACCCTGCGGGGCCGTGTGTTGCCCGTGGGTGGTATCAAGGAAAAGGTTATGGCGGCTCACCGGGCAGGTATTAAATTAATCATTATGCCCAAGGATAACAAAAAGGATCTGGAAGACATTCCAGTTAACATTAAGAAGCACCTGGAATTCATCCTGGTGGAGCATATTGATCAGGTGTTGGAAATCGCCTTGTTGGAAAAGGAGATTGACCATACCACCACCATAATGGAACCAGAAGCAGCCCTGATGGATAATCCGCATCTTACAGCGGTGGAAACCCAGGAAGTTCAGCAAGGAGGAACCCAGCTACCGTCGTGAAAATAACAACCGCTTCATTTGTAACCAGTGCAGTTAACCCCGGGGGTTACCCCCCGGGGAATTTACCCGAAGTAGCCTTTGTGGGCCGTTCCAATGTGGGGAAATCTTCCCTCATTAACAAAGTGGTAAACCGCAAGGGATTGGCCAAAACCAGCAGCACCCCCGGCAGAACCCAGCTCATAAATTTTTTTAATATTAACAATGACCAATTCCTCATGGTGGATTTGCCCGGTTATGGTTATGCCAAAGTACCATTAGATGTGCGGGCTAAATGGGGCAAGATGATTGAAGGCTACCTTAAGGAACGGGAAAACCTAAGGGGAGTTGTGCTTTTACTGGATAGCCGTCATACACCCACGGCCCAGGATAAGCAAATGTATGAATGGTTGCAATATTATCAGGTACCCACGGTGGTGGTGGCCACCAAGGTGGACAAATTATCCAATAATCAGTGGGCCAAACAACAGGCAGTGATACAGAAAGCCCTACCCCTGGCACCGGGACATCGATTGGTGGCCTTTTCTGCGGAAACAGGCAGGGGCAAAGATGATTTGTTAGCCGTGCTGGATGATTGGGTACATAGTGAAGAAGAGTAAAGGCTGCTGGATGATTCCGGCGGTCTTTTTTTGCTTTTAGCCATTAGCCGGGAGCACAAAAGAACCGTCCCCTTGTGCTCTCTGTAATGCATGCAAAAAAAGCGGACGGCGGATGGCTATATTTCTTTTTTTAACAAAGGACTTCTCCAATGAGCATGGAATATTTAGGTAAAACCTAGGAGGTGATCTAGCTCGTGGAGAATTTGAATCAGGTTAAATTGCTGGAAACCATGCTGCTAATTCGTAAGTTTGAAGAAAAGCTGGAGGATTTAAGCAAAGAGTATGGCAAGCTGCACGGTATGATGATCGTTTGTACGGGTCAGGAAGCAGTGGCAGCGGGTGTCAGTGCAGCATTGGAGCCGCAGGATGTAATTATTAGCAATCACCGCAGTCATGGGCATCTAATAGCGAAAGGGGCCTTACCAAATCTTATCATGGCTGAGATCTATGGCAAACGTACTGGGTATAACAAAGGTAAAAGCGGCACCTTGCACATTGCAGCTCCGGAGGTCAATGCCCTCTGCACCACCACCGTGGTAGGAGGAGGTATCCCCATTGCCGTGGGGACAGCCTTTGCGGCCCAATATGAAAAGAAGGACTTTGTCACGGTGTGTTATTTTGGCAACGGAGCATCGGATGAAGGTAGTTTTCATGAGGCCCTCAATTTAGCTGCCTTATGGAATCTGCCTGTGATTTTTGTTTGTGAAAATAATATATATTCCGGCGCCCAGCGGCTGGAAGAACACACCAGACTAAAAGATCTGGCTGACCGTGCCATAGCCTACGGTATGCCATCCCAGGTGGTGGATGGTAATGACGTATTAAAGGTGCATCAAGCCACAGCAGAGGCACGACAAAAGTGTTTGTCTGGGCAGGGTCCCATCCTCATTGAATGTAAAACCTATCGCTGGGGGGGCCATAGCACCACCGATTTTCAGTCATACCAGCCAAAGGAAGAAATTGAACAATGGAAACAACGTTGTCCCATCGAACTGTTAAAAAATACACTGCTGGGAACAGGCCAGTTAACAGAGGCAGTTTGGCAGCAGATCAATGAGGAAGCGACCAAACAGGTAGAACAGGCTGTACAGTTTGCCGAGGAAAGTCCCTGGCCGGATGTTACCGAGGCTTTGGAAGACGTATTTGCCTAGGGTAATAGAAAGGGGGATTGTAAAATGCAACAGATAACAATGGGTGAAGCTGTCAATCAGGCCTTACGGGAAGAGATGCGTCGGGATGAGCAGGTTTTTATTGCCGGAGAAGGTGTGGGTGTGGGAATTCATAGCAATCCGAAGTTTCCCACCTTTGGGTTATTAGAGGAATTTGGAGCCCGCCGGGTAAAGGATACTCCCGTGTCCGAGGCAGCTATTGCCGGTCTTGCGGTGGGAGCCTCGGTGATGGGACTGCGCCCGGTGGTGGAGATTATGTTTAATCCCTTTTTTACCATTGCAGCGGATCAAATCGTCAACCACGCAGCCAAGCTGCGTTATTTATCCGGTGGTAAGAGTAAATTTCCTTTGGTAGTGCGTATGAAGAGTGGCTCCGGTATTGGTGCCGGCTGCCAGCATTCCCATAACCTAGAAGCTTGGTTGGCCCACTGCCCTGGGCTTAAGGTGGTAATGCCCAGCACCCCGGCAGATGCCAAGGGACTGTTAAAGTCTGCCATTCGGGATGATAATCCGGTTATTTTTATTGAAGACATGATCCTCTATTTTGTACCTGGTCCTGTACCAGAGGAGGATTACCAAATCCCCATCGGGGTAGCGGATGTTAAAAAGCCTGGGCGGGATGTTACCCTGGTAACCTGGTCCAAGATGTTAGGGACCGCTTTTAAGGCTGCGGCTCAGTTGGAGCAAGAGGGTATCAGTGTGGAGATTGTAGACCTGAGAACGCTGGTTCCCTTAGATGAAGAGGCCATTTTAAAGTCCGTGGCCAAAACCGGTCGCCTGGTAGTGTTGCATGAAGCCACCCGTACAGGTGGGTTTGGTGGGGAAATTGCTGCCCTGGTGGCAGAAAAGGCCTTTGTACAGTTAAAAGCACCCATTAAAAGAATTGCCGCCCCGGATATACCCGTACCCTACAGTAAGCCCTTGGAGGAGTTTTACTTGCCTAATGAAAAAATGGTCATAGAGGGTATCAAAGCCCTTTTATAGCAAAGCCTTTTTATAATAATAAGGGGGAGTGTCGGAAGCGACACCCCTTTTATTTTTGGCAAATATACATAAAATTGCCAAAATGTCGCACAATAAAACATAAGCTATGGCGATGAGGTATGACGATGCTGAAGAGGTATTTGAAAAACTTTGTGGTTGAAAAAATCATGGAATCAGGCAACCAGCCTCAGCGGCCAAAGGCTCCTGTGGCACCCGATTTAAATAGGGTTATGGATGCCCTGCGGCAGCGCTTTGGCAGTACGGGGGATTTGGTGCTGCGTAAAATCCTGGCTGGGAATGGTACTATACCGGTCTTAGTGGTTTATCTGGAGAATATGGCCGACCCAAAAACTATTAATGAATCGATTATTGCCAAACTTCAAGAGGCGCCGGTTGCACTTTTGGCTAACAGCAAAATTTTGGCCCATGCAGTGTTGCCGGTATCAAAGGTTGTCCTTACAGGTGATTTGGTAAAGGCCGTTGACGGTATTCTCTATGGGAAAACCGCGATCTTTTTGTCTGGGTCCGATCGGGCCATCGTGGCTGAGACCAGCGGTTGGGAAAAAAGAAGTATCCAACCGCCAGAGACGGAGACAAATATACAAGGACCCCAAGAAGGCTTTGTGGAAGCCATTTCAGTCAACATAACCCAGATAAGAAGAAGGATCCGGGATAGTCAGTTGCGTTTTGATAACTTACATTTGGGAACGAGAACCAATACGGCTCTATCGGTGGCCTATATCGAAGGGTTGGCTGATCCTGGCATTGTGGCAGAGGTGAAAAAGAGAGTACAGGCCATTCGAATCGATGGCATTCAGTCAGCCCAAAGTGTGATGGAGTTTATCAAAGATCAGCGTTTAACACCTTTTTCCACCCTGCTGAAAACCGAAAGACCAGCCAAAGTGGTGGCCTGTCTATTAGAAGGCAGGGTGGCAATTTTTGTGGATGGTACTCCCTTTGTTATCGTGGCACCGGTTACCTTTGCCATGATGTTACAAGAAGGGGACGACTATTATTTTAGTTTTTACTTTGGTTCCTTTTTGCGTTGGTTAACACTCTTTGCCTTTACCGCTACGTTGGTTTTACCTTCTTTATATACTGCCATCACCACGCACCATTGGGAAATGATGCCTACCCCTTTGGCCCTGAGCATCGCCGGCAGCCGGGAGGGCGTTCCTTTTCCACTCCTGGTGGAAGTATTGGCCATGGAATTAACCTTTGAATTGCTGCGCGAAGCGGGGGTACGTCTGCCTAAGGCAGTGGGTCCGGCCGTCAGTATTGCCGGGGCATTGGTGATTGGTCAGGCCGCCGTGCAGGCAGGGTTAATTTCACCTGTGGTGGTCGTCCTGGTGGCCTTCACTGGTATCGCTTCCTTTGCCATACCCAGTTATGATGCCACGCTGGCTTTCCGGCTGCTGCGGTTTCCCTTAATCATCCTTTCTTTTGCCATAGGAATCCTTGGGTTGGTGGCGGGGTTAATTGTCATCTGGGCCCATATGGCCTCTCTCACCTCCTTTGGCGTCCCTTACCTGGCCCCCTTTACCCCAGTGCAGGTTAAGGATTTAAAGGATACCTTATTCCGTGTCCCGACCTGGGCCATGGTGACCCGGCCTCAAACGATACCTTCCCTGGATCCGGACCGCTTAGGGAAGGTCCAAAGCCATCAGGAGGAAGATGAAAGGTGAGCCGGCCACGGTTTTTAACTTTGCTGCTGATTGTCAGTCTATTGCTGGGTGGTTGTACCGAGCGACGGGAAATGAATGAAACAAATTTTGTTTTGGGTGCCTTGTTTGACTACGATGCAGAAAAAGATAAATATGAAATGTATACCCAAGTAGCGGTAAGTGAGGCTTTTAGTAAAATGCAGTCGGGAGGCCAGCTGCAGGAAACCTATCTCATATATAGAGGTGAAGCAGATACCGTCTATGGTGCAGTGCGGGATGCTGCTAGAAATTCCGCTAGACGACTGTTTTGGTCCCATTGTGATGTTTATGTCATGGGAAAGGATTTAGCCCAAAAGGGTATCTTGCCCTTTCTTGATTTTGCCCATAGGGATCATGAACTGAGATCAACGGCTTATATCTTTGTCAGTGATATACCGCGGGAAAAACTCCTTTCCATAAAGGATGGGCAGGAAAAGGTGCCCCTAATGGCACTAAAAAGGTTGGTGCTGTTAGGGCCCAAAAGACATGGTGAGACTATTCCCAAGCGGGTCATTGAGGTTTGGAAGGACCAGTCCATGGAAAATCCTGTCTACTTAGTTCCCATGTTAAGCATGAAGCAACCGGAAACCCGGGCCGTGGAAGAAAAAACGAAATTTGAAATGGCGGGTGCAGCGGTATTTCGGGAGGATAAAATGGTGGGCAGACTCTCGCCCCAGGAAACCAGAGGGTACCTATTTGTCTCTGGTCAAATAAAAAATGCTGTATTTCCCCTGCAAGTCCACGGGAAAAAAATCGCTGTAGAATTGATCGGCTCCAAAGCAAAAATTATACCGCACATTGAGGACGGCAATGTTGCCTTTCGCATAGAAGTAAAGCCTCAATTTAACTTTGGAGAAAATGATCAGCCGCTAAATTTAGAAAATCAAGCCTTTGATAAAGCCGCGGAAAATGCTTTTAATGGGGCAGTGGAGCAGGAGATTAGGAAAAGCATCGAGCAGGCCCAACAACTGAAAGCGGATTATTTTAATTTAGCCCGGGAGGTACAATTGGCTGATAACAAACTTTGGCAGCAGATACGGAATCAATGGGCCGAAGAGATATTCCCTGATCTGTCCATAGAGGTAATGGTACAATCCCAGTTGCTGCGAACGGGCTTACTCATTGAGACCAATCTGAAGGGTGGCAGGGCTGAAGGTGAATAACAAAATCAGTGCGAAGCAGGCAGGATTCTTGGTGGTCACCTGTATTTTAGCAACGGTGGATGTATTTATTCCCTCCGAGGTAGCCCAAAGGGCTGGCAGGGATGCTTGGTTGTCGGTGCTCATTGCCGTGGTTATTGGCTATAGTATGTTTCGCCTGACCCTAATGCTTTGTTCCCTGTTTCCCAACCATACATTGGCGGGATTCAATCGCTTGCTGCTGGGAAAATATCTGGGTGGTGTAGTTACCATGATCTATATTTTAGCCTTTCTAGTTATTTCTACTATTGCCTTGGTGGAATTTGCGATTATTATTCCCACAGCCTTTAAGCCAGGTAGTTCCATTTATTTATGGGATTTTACACTGCTTTTACCAGCTCTGTATGTGGCTTCCCTGGGTATTTCCATACCGGCCCGCATGAATGAGCTGCTTTTGCCTCTGGGGTTGCTAATTCTATTGATCGTGGTGGTTTTTAATATACCTTATATTAATCTCAAAGAATATCTGCCAGTGCTGGCAAACGGCTATCTGCCTCCCTTGGTTGGGGCCTATACCATGGGGGGGAAATTAGGCCATTCGCTTTTGTATTTTGTCATCTTCCCCCTAATTGAGCATAAGGATAAGTTAATTGCGCTGGGTAATAAACTTACTCCTTTGTTAATACTGGCCCTATGGGCAGGAACACTGGCTATAGCAATTTTTGGGCCAGCATTAACAGGTATGATGATATTCCCCGCCCTAGAAATGATTCGTAACATTGATATAGGATTTATCACCCGGCTGGATGCCCTGATGATGATGGTTTGGTATATGGGTTTTTTAATTTTTATTGCAGCTTTTAGCTATGGGGCTGCGGTTCTAACGAGGGATTTATTTAATTTAAAAGGCTATCGGCTCGTCCTTTGGTTTTATGGCCTAGTTATTCTCGTAATAGCAAATTTCAGGATTATCAATGTCCCATTAATAAGGACCATGTTTTTAAACCCGTTATCCAGCATGGTCTACATCTTGGCACTGGTGATACCTTTATTGCTCTTAATCGTTGCCAAGCTGCGTGGTTACCCTAAAGAAGTTGGTGAATCCTAGCTCCTCTTCTTATTTTTTCAGGATTTTGGAGGAAGGATGCTTTTCTGACGCAGGGTTGTTGAATCACGGATCAATTCTAAGACATCCCCGGCAATCCGCAGCACAGGAATATTGCTGTGATAGTTAATATGTCTAATAACTGGAAAGGTTATCGTGGCAATCAAATGATCATAGTCGTTGTTATGCATGGTATTTAAAATTTCCCGAATGCGCACAGAGCGTCTCATTTCCTTGTCCAACTCAGCTGCAGTTTTTGGAAAAGAAGCTTTTTTGGCAATGGCCCTGCCGGCCAGCACACCACTCCGTAAGGCTGATACTGTGCCAAAGCCCAGGAAGGACTCCATAAAGCCCCCGGCAACACCAATCAAAATAATATTTCGCACTTGATGAGGATAAACGGTTCCAGACGCGTGTTCCAGCATAAAGTTCTCTTCTATTTGGTAATTTAGTTTTTCTTTTTTGAGAAAGGTCCTCCAATGGCGTTCCATTTCCTGGGCTGTGGCATTGGCATGAATAAGCACTAAGCTCGCTCTAGTGCGGCTAAAGGCTGTTAAATAGGCATAGGCCCCCAGGGCATAATCCGTATTCACCCACATGATCAATTCTTGGGGATTAAAGTCACCCGTTATAATGGCCCCCCGAACTAAAGAAATAAAGTTTTCTGTCCAAATGCCCAGGGTAGCAGGAACCTGCCGATGGCCGGTTGCTACCACCACGTAGTCATATTCCTTAGCCAGTTCCGAATGATCAGCCCGGCAATTGAAATTGATCGGGCTTTTTAATTTGTTGGCCAGCTGTGTTTCTAGGGAACGTTCACCCTGGCCCCGTTCTAAAAAATAGCCAAAATTTCTAGACTTTACGACTTTTTTTGCATTTGGGGAGTTCATGGTTAACTTCTTCCATGTGTTCAGGGGATGGATATCGATATGATAATCCTTTTTTAGCCAGTACAATTGGTTAGGTACTGGGCGATTCATCAGTTGAAGAAGCCCCGCCACATGAGGAAAAGGTTCACCGACGCGGGGGCGCTCTTCAAAAATATCCGGGTAAATGCCATGGTGTTCCAATTCATGGGCACAAGCCAGCCCAGAAACGCCGGCACCAATGATGGCAACTTTCATCAGGGACACCTCCTTATTAGCCATCAGCCATCAGCTATGCCATCCTAAGCGATAGCCAAGGCTCTTTTGCATCATTGAAAGGTAAGATCCAAGATCCCCCGCTATCGCTTAGGATGATAAGGGATTTTCATCCTTCTGTAGCTGCCGCCTGATGGCTATTATTCTTCCCCGCGGTGATCCGATTATGAAGGAAACTTACTTAAAATCCAGACTCTTCACCTTTTCCCACCAGGTTTTTTCCTTTTTTAGTTCCGGTGGAATATATTCTACGGTTTTAGCAGCATGCTTAGCCAACGTATTATTGACGCCATCCTTAAACTCCACAGGATTCGTCATTTCTCCGGAGTGGCTGACATAGGTTTTTAAATTTTCATAGTCTTTTTCTAAGGTTAAGGGGTTTTTTGCCCACATGCCTTGCTTTTTATATTCTTGAATAATTATGGTAATAACTTCTTTATCCAACTCTGGGAAGTAGGGGGAGACGATTTGGGCTGCTTCTTCCGGCTTATGATAGTCCAGCCAGAGCATGCCCTTGCAGAGACCGTTTACTAGTTTCTGGCAAGCTTGAGCGTTGTTTTTTAAATAGTTCCCGGAGGCCAGAAAAACCAGCGATGGGATGGGTGCAACAGCATCACCTAAAAAGGTGGCCAAATTTCCAGTTTGCCTTTGTAAAGTTTGCTGGGCTAGGGGCTGGGGCATTTGCACAAAATGTCCTACCCCTGCGGCAAAGGCACCTTCCTTTAGATCAGAGGGTAGGTTTTGGATAATGATTACTTGATGCTGTAGGGTCAATTTATTTTGTCTTAGTGCTTCCTCCAAAACGATATTGGATTGGCTATCCGGGGCATCCCCCAGAATGCTTTTTCGTTTGACATTCTGCCAGGAAAAATTCGTTGCATCCTGGCGAGATATCAGGTAGGTCCCTTCCCTTTGAGCCACTGTGGCAAAGGCTATCCGGTCTGCCCCGGTACCCAGGGGACGGGTAAAGACACCTTGGCACAGGTCGCTTAAAAGAACAGCACCGTTACTCTGTTCAACAAAGGAATTTTCAGAAGAAGTCGCCAGCTTAGAGGTGGTTATCTCTAAATCTTGTTCCTGATAAAAGCCCTGAGCCAGGGCGATATAGTGGGGCAAGGCCAGCAGGGTGCGTTCGTTTTCCACTATTTTGATCTGATCGGGTCCCTTTGATTCCAGTTGGTATAACAGAAATTCTTTCATACCAAAGGTGCCCAACCCGGCCACCGCCAGCAGCAATAGGAGTAATAATAACCCTTTCCAACGTTTTCTCATTAAAAAGCACCTCCCAAAGCAAATCCACTAATATTTTATTTGGTGAATGAAAAAAAAGACCAGATTATACCTTTCTAAGCATATTTTTGAAGAAGCAACATAAATATTCTATAAGAATAAAAATAAAGAATAAAACTAAAAGGAGGCTTTAGCAGCATGGGTAAATTTACCTTTGTGCAGTGGCATAAGCACGGACTAAAGGGAGACAAGCCCTTTAAAAGAGGTGCTGTGGGGACAGGCCTGGTGAGAGCCTTTGGGGTTACCTTTGCAGTGGTGGTTATGATGGGTTTTGTAGTGGCTGTGACCCGTCAAACAGTCTACAATTTCTCCTGGCTCACGCTGCTCACGGTATTTGCCGCGGCAACCATTGGCGGAGGCAGTGCGGGCGCTGCTGCTGGCATTCGGGGCTGGCAGCATGGGGGTGCAACAGGCTTGATTTACGGTTTGTTTTTTGTGGTGGTAGGATTTTTTACGGGTATACCAATTTTTGATCCAGTCCTCATCACCACCGCCATGACTATCTTAGGCAGCATCGGGGGAATCATTGGTGTAAACCTTCCTTCTGCCAGGAAAGCAGTGCTCAAACGGAGATACTTGGGAAATTTTAATCGGTAATTTTAGCTATTAGCTAAAGGCTAACAGTCAAAAGCGAACGGTTAATAAAGGAAAAAGGTGTCTGAATTTCAGTTCACTAAACTGAAATTCAGACACCTTTACTTGGCAAATAAAATGTGAAATCGTTCACTAGATACACCTATCTTTGTGGGTATTTTTCCAAAATAATTTCCATGACTTGCTTTTGCTTAGGAGAATTTTTAATTTCTTGAATTCTCTCAGCCATGTAGTAAGGGTTTTCCATCATTTTTGCCATAACATCCTTGGTCATTGGTTCGGTACTTTGGGTTCTTTGCGTAAACAATGTTTGGCTCCCCCCTTTTTTAAGAATATCTTTACTATACACCATTTTGTGAAGTTTTGCACTACCCTGGCATATAGTCGAAATATAAAATAAATACTGAAGGTTTTATTTTCTTAGGAAACCAGGTTTTGTTGACATGGGGTACAAAAATCATTAAACTATAGCATAGGCAAAGTCGAAGAAGGGGAGTTCCTGGATTATTTTGAGCCTAGAGAGGAAGATTCATGGCTGCAAGATCTTCTGCCCAAAAACCAAGGATGTCGCCCCAGAGACGCCAATCTGAAGCAATAGTAGGTTTGGCCGGGTGGCCCGTTATAGCCCAAGAGTTGTCAGCACAGATTTTTTGTGGTGGAAACAAGGTGGTATCGCGGAAGCTTACTTCCGTCCTTGATTGGACGGGAGTTTTTTTATTAACTTTTAGGATATTCCCTTAGGGTCAGCCCATGGCCTTAAAAGGGCAAAGTAAGAAATGAATAGGAAGAAGACCGTTAGCCTGAGGAATAAAAAAGGAGCGATAAAAGTTGACAGAAAACAATATCCCAACGGTTTATAATCCCAAAGAGGTAGAAACAAAATGGTACCGTCACTGGGAAGCAAGTAAATATTTTCATGCTGAAGTGGAAAAGGATAAAACCCCCTTTTGCATTGTTATGCCACCCCCAAATGTCACGGGTCAACTTCATATGGGGCACGCCCTGGATAATACTTTACAAGATATATTAACCCGCTGGCGCAGAATGCAGGGCTATAACGCTCTGTGGGTTCCCGGCACGGACCATGCAGGCATTGCTACCCAGGCTAAAGTGGAAGAACAACTAGCTAAGGAAGGACAATCCAAATATGATTTAGGCCGGGAGAAATTCCTCAAGCGGGTATGGGATTGGAAGGAGCAGTATGGCAATCGCATTACCTCTCAACTGCGCCATTTAGGGGCATCCTGTGATTGGGATCGTGAACGCTTTACCATGGATGAGGGCTGTTCCAAAGCGGTGCTGGAGGTTTTTGTCCGCCTCTTCGAACAAGGCCTAATTTATAGGGATTATTACATTACTAACTGGTGTTCCCATTGCCAGACCACCATTTCGGATATCGAAGTGGAACACCAGGACAAGCACGGTCAGCTTTATTACATTAAGTATCCGTCCAAGGAGAACGCCGCTGAGTATATTCTTGTGGCCACTACCAGGCCGGAAACCATGTTGGGTGACGTAGCTGTGGCGGTAAACCCGGAGGATGATCGTTATCTGCATTTGGTGGGCAAAACACTGGTACTACCCATCATGGGTCGTGAATTGCCAGTTATCGCTGATGCCTATTGTGACCCCACCTTTGGTACGGGTGCGGTTAAGATGACACCGGCCCATGATCCCAATGACTTTGAAATAGGTCGCCGGCACGGGTTGCCTGAAATTATCGTCATTGACAAACATGGCAAAATGAATGAACAGGCCGGCAAATACCAGGGGCTAGATCGCTTTGAATGCCGTAAGCAAATTGTGCGTGATTTGGAGGCCATGGGTGCCTTGGTAAAGGTAGAGGATATCAGCCATGCTGTTGGCCACTGCTACCGCTGTAACACTGCCATTGAACCGGCCCTTTCGAAACAGTGGTTTGTCAAGATGAAACCTTTGGCTGAGCCAGCCATTGAAGCAGTAATCGATGGTCGCATTAAATTTATACCGGAGCGTTTTACTAAGATTTACTTAAATTGGATGGAAAACATCCGTGACTGGTGTATCTCCCGTCAGTTGTGGTGGGGTCACCGCATCCCAGTCTACTACTGCCAAGACTGTGATGAAATGGTAGCTTCCATTACCCAGGTAACCTCCTGTGGTAAGTGCGGCGGTAAGGTTGAGCAGGATACCGATGTTCTGGATACCTGGTTTTCCTCAGCCCTGTGGCCCTTCTCTACCTTGGGTTGGCCGGACAAAACGCCGGAGTTGGAGCATTTTTACCCCACATCTGTGTTAGTAACCGGGCGAGACATTATTTTCTTCTGGGTGGCTCGGATGATTTTTTCAGGCTTAAGAAACATGGATCAGGAGCCCTTTAAAGAGGTATTTATCCACGGTCTGGTATTGGATTCCCTGGGCCGCAAAATGAGTAAATCCTTGGGCAATGGCGTTGACCCACTGGATGTCATTGATAGTCACGGCGCCGACTCCTTGAGGTTTATGCTGATTACTGGTAACACCCCCGGCAACGACCTGCGTTTCCACTTCGAAAGATTGGACGGCGCACGTAATTTTGCCAATAAACTTTGGAATGCCTCCCGCTTTGTGATGATGAATTTGGCAGATTATGATGCTAAGGCTAAAGGGAGTCCGTACACCCTGGCCGATCGTTGGATACTCAGTCGTCTACAGGGAACCACCCAAGAAGTTACCGATTTCCTGGAACGCTACGAACTGGGTGAGGCAGCCAGGGTGCTTTACGAATTCATCTGGAGCAGCTTCTGTGACTGGTACATTGAACTGGTAAAACCCCGTTTGTTTGGCAAAACCACACCAGAAGACCGGGTAACAGCCCAACAAGTACTGGTTCAGGTGTTAAGACAAACCCTGGAACTGTTGCATCCCTTTATGCCCTTTATTACCGAGGAAATCTGGCAAAAACTACCCCATCAGGGTGAAACCATTATGCTAGCCCCCTGGCCCGAGGCCCAGGGAGCCCTGCAAGACCAAACGGCCGAGGCGGAAATGGCTGTGCTAATTGAAGTTATTACCGCCATCCGACGTATCCGTGGGGAGATGAATGTACCACCGGGTAAAAAAGCAGAGGCATTTTTAGTGGCGGCAGAGGAAAGCTACCGTAGTATTTTGGAGAGGAATACTGCTTACATTCAAGGGTCCGCCAATACCATGGCCAAGGTCGTGAGCCAATTGCCTGTCAAACCCGATCAGTCGGCAAGTGCTGTAACCCGTGGGGTGGAAATCTTTGTGCCTCTCAAAGGGCTGATTGACCTGGATAAAGAAATAGCCCGTTTAAATAAGGAATTAAAGAGCGTACAAGGTGATTTAGCCAGAGTACAAGGCAAACTAAATAACCAGGGTTTCTTAGCCAAAGCCCCGGCGGAAGTTATCGAGAAAGAAAAGGCCAAAGAACAGGAGCTAACCATCAAGGCAGAAGCTCTCAAAGATCGATTAGCTATGCTAAGCTAATCGGTATTCCTATTGGGTCTGCCCTGGGCCAGGTGCTGTGAGCCATGGGTTAAGAACATGGCTCATGGCCAGAGGGCTAATGTGACAGGTTCCTGAAGGAAGCAAATTCACGGTCTTATGCAAATGGAGGAGAATATAATGGCTTTACGGTTTGAGGAACTTTTAAGCCCGTTGCCCAAAGGTGGCTTAGAGGGTGAAATAAAAGTAGGAATTCGTATCCAGGTACATGAAGATCCAGATGATGGCGGCTATTATGCGGTAACTCCAGATGTGCCTGGCTGTGCCTCCCGGGGAACCACAATGGAAGAAGCAGTGGAGAATTTTAAGGAAGCCATCCGATTTTTCCTCATTGAAAATGCACATTGAATCCATGGGGGATTTCTAATCGGGTTGGCCATGGACCAAAGGTTAAAAAAGGGCCAAGGCCCATGGCCTAACAGCGGGTGCCTTAAAAATGTAGGATTGAGGAGCTAATTCAGTGACTTACGACGATGCAATCGAGTACTTAAAAAACCTGACAAAGTTCGGCATGAACCTGGGCTTGGCCCGTATTGAAGAATTACTTAGGCGTTTGGGAAATCCTCAGAACAGATTAAATATTATTCATGTTGGGGGGACCAATGGCAAAGGGTCTACCACGGCTATGATCGCCAATATTCTTACAAGCGCTGGCTACAAAACCGGCATGTTTAGTTCTCCCCACTTGCACCACTACAGTGAAAGGTTTATGATCAATGGACAGCCTATAACATCAGAAAAATTGGTGGCGTTAATCGAAGTTGTTAAACCTGAGTTAACTAGGATGGTGCAGGAAGGATTTGAACATCCCACTGAGTTTGAAGTGAGTACGGCATTGGCTTTGCTCTATTTTGCCAATGAAGAAACGGATTTTGTGGTACTGGAAGTGGGATTAGGCGGTGCCATTGACTCCACCAACATAGTCAAGCCGAGGGTTGCTGTAATTACCAATGTGGCAATGGACCATATGGATTACCTGGGTGACACCTTGGCGGAAATCGCCAGAGTTAAGGCTGGTATTATCAAACCGGATGTGCCGATTGTTACTGCCGCTGAGGCTGAACCGCTGGAGATTATCCGTCAGGTGGCATGGAGTAATCATTGTCAGTTAATACAAATTGGTAGAGACGTGACATGGTCACAGGTTCAGCGGGAGCTAAAACAGGATTTTCAAACCTTTATCATTAACGGACAACAAAATACATATCAAGTAAAGCTTCCTTTACTGGGGGCTCACCAACAAATTAATGCAGCCACCGCAGTGGCAGCAGTGGAAATGCTTGGCACAGAAAAGGATCATAGCATACCTGACACTGCCATAATAAATGGCTTAAGAACCGTAAAATGGCCGGGCCGCCTGGAGATTGTTCAGAATAACCCCACTGTTTTACTGGATGGTGCCCATAACCATGCCGGGGCCCTCGCTTTGAAAAGGGCTTTACGAGACTATTTTCCTAACCGAAAAATTGTATTTGTTTTAGGTATGTTGGCAGATAAAGAGCGTTCCAAGGTGGTAGCAGAACTGGCACCACTGGCTAAGGCAGTGGTGGTAACACGCTCCAATAATCCAAGAGCAGGGGACTGGACGAAGTTAGCGGATGATGCCCGCACCTATTTAGATGAGGTAGCGGTGGTTGAAGCTGTTGAGGAGGCCATTCAAAAGGCATTGGCTCAGATAAAAGAGAATGATGTACTGTGTATAACAGGTTCATTATATATGGTGGCAGAGGCAAGGTCCTTGCTAAAGAATTTACGATCATTAAAGTGATTCTAGTGCAAACAATAACAATAATAATGTGCAAAAAAACTAGAAAATTGTCACAAAAAAGATAAATATAAATAATGTTGTCAAGTTGTGTCACAAGATAGAATATTATAAGTCATAAAGGCGATTTAAATATACTATTTTTGCGGAAAACTTGTCACAGTATTCACAAATACTCTTTGCAACGGACCCATTTTACTACTATAATATTATTATGGGAATAAATAAGTTGTAGTAAAATAAAATAAAAGGATTATCTTTTATATAAAAGGGAGGGGCCCTGGTGAAAGCACTCAAGATCCCAGAAGCAACAATTACTAGATTGTCAATATATTCGAGATTTTTAAAGAGATTAGATAAAAAGGGTATCACAACTGTATCCTCTGGGGATATAGCCGAAGGCGTTGGTGTTAGTCCTGCCCAAGTTCGTAAGGATTTGGCCTATTTCGGGGAGTTTGGCACCAGGGGAGTTGGCTATAACGTTAAAGACTTAATTCGCTACACAGTAAAGATTCTCGGCTTATCCGATCCTTGGAGCCTAGTGATGGTCGGGGCTGGTAATTTGGGCTCCGCTCTGGTTACCTACAAGGAGTTTAAAGACAGAGGTTTTTCGATCGTCGGGGTTTTTGATAATGACCTTACCAAAATTGGCAAAAGGATTGCTGATATGGAGGTACTTCCCCTTGAGGAATTACCCAAAGTGGTTAAGGAAAGTAATGTCAGGATTGGTATTATTGCCGTACCTTCTAAGGCAGCCCAGGATATTGCTGATTTTATGGTAAAATCAGGTTTAGAGGCACTGTTAAACTTTGCACCCATTTCTTTGAACGTACCGGATGAGATAGAAGTCCGCAACGTAGACCTTTCAGTTAAACTGGAAATTTTAACCTTTAACTTGGCTCTAAAAGAAAAGTAAGATGGTAAGAGGTGGGGAAACAAACCCACCTCTTTTACATACTTATCATCAACTGGGGGACAACTAATCTAAATGTAATTTGCTTGTCATATATTAGGGTCAATGATAAACTTAATAGAAGTAATATCAACTTCTATATAGGTGAAAAGGTGGGAAAAATGAGAACGGGCAAGAGAACAGGAACCCTTATTGTACTATTGCTGGCTGGGGCCATTGCCGGTAGTGCATTGGGCCATGTAATAGCCTCATATATACCGGTGTTGGGCAACTTTACGTCCATCGGCCTTAAACATACAAGCATTAACCTTTATTTTCTTGAACTATCCTTTGGTTTAACGATGTCTTTGGGGCCAATAACGGCTCTTGGTTTGCTTTTTGGCTTTCTAGCCTATCGAAGATTATAAAAAATCATAGGGGTGTCCTTTGTGCGGCAAATTATTCTTGCATCTGCATCACCCAGGAGACAGGAACTACTCAAAAATCTGGGATTAGCATTTGAGGTACAAGTTAGTGACGTAGATGAAACCTTGGAAGAAAGTGTTCTACCAGCCCAAATGGTTGAGAAACTGGCTGAGCGCAAAGCAGCAGCCGTAGCCGTAGAACGCAACCAGGGTCTGATTATTGGTGCAGATACCCTTGTTGTTTTGGAAAACAAACCTCTGGGCAAACCAGCAAACGCTGAAGAAGCCGTACAAATGTTAAATAGCCTACAGGGAAGAAGTCACGAAGTCTTTACTGGTTTAGCCGTCATCGATGCTGCTACCGGTCAAAGTGTTGTAACACATCAAGTTACGGCAGTTCGTTTTAAACCCCTCACAATGGAACAAATTAAGCGTTATGTAGAAACTCGAGAACCCATGGACAAGGCGGGTGGTTACGCTGTCCAGGGTTTGGCATCTATTTTTATTGACAGCATTCGTGGTTGCTACTTTAGTGTTGTAGGTTTGCCTGTGTCAAAACTGGCAGACTCATTACGAATGTTTGGAGTCGAAATTATATGACATATCCAATTATGCGGGAGTTACCCCCGGAATTGCGCCCTAGGGAGCGTATGTTAAAGGAGGGTGCCGGAAGTCTCTCGGATATTGATTTGTTGGCTATCCTGTTGCGCACCGGAACAACAAAGGTTTCCGTGGTGGAGCTGGCAGCCGAAATATTCAGTCGCTTTAAAGATTTGCGAGCACTTTCACAGGCCACCATTGAGGAACTTAGTCAAATAAAGGGTGTGGGGCCTGTTAAGGCTGTTCAAGTAAAGGCTGCTTTAGAACTGGGCCGCCGTTTGGCAGCCATGCCTGGGGAAGAACGTACCGTTATTAGGTGCCCGGAAGATGTTTGTGCCTTGTTAATGGAAGATCTTAGAAACTTAGATCGGGAACATTTTCTTGCCCTGCTGCTAAACACTAAAAATCAGGTTCTAGCTAGAGAAACTATCTCCATTGGAACCTTGAATTCCTCGGTGGTGCATCCTCGGGAACTATTCAAGATGGCCATCCGTCGCAGTGCTGCCTGTATGATTTTAGTGCATAATCACCCCAGTGGGGATCCGACTCCTAGCAGGGAGGATATTGCTTTAACCAAAAGATTGATAGAAGCGGGAGAAATTATCGGAATTGATGTCCTAGACCACATTGTTATTGGAGATAATAAATTTACTAGTTTAAAGTCTAAGGGTTTAGTTTAATAAGCCTACTTAGCTATTTAAGGAGGAAAATTCATGAGACTTGGTATGTTTTCCAAGGATATGGGAATAGATTTGGGAACCGCAAATTCATTGGTTTATTTAAAGGGGAAAGGAATTGTCCTTCGAGAACCCTCGGTTGTTGCCATTACGAGAGAAACTGGACAAGTACTGGCTGTGGGAGAAGAAGCAAAGAGAATGATTGGTCGAACCCCTGGCAACATTGTTGCCATCCGCCCCATGAAAGATGGTGTTATTGCGGACTTTGACGTAACCCAAAGCATGATCAAATATTTCATTAACAAAGCGCTCAGGAGCCGTTCCTTTATCGTTAAACCCAGGGTAGTAATAAGTGTTCCCTCTGGGGTAACTGCTGTTGAAGAAAGGGCTGTTCGTGAAGCTGCTTTACAAGCAGGTGCCAGGGAAGCTTATCTTATTGAAGAACCGATGGCTGCGGCCATCGGCTCTGGATTGCCTGTCCATGAGCCCACCGGCAATATGATTGTTGACATTGGCGGTGGTACCACAGAGGTTGCGGTGATATCCCTTGGCGGCATTGTTACCAGCCGCTCCATTCGGGTGGCCGGGGATGAAATGGATGATGCCATTATTCAGCACGTAAAAAGAACCTATAATTTAATGATTGGTGAGCGTACATCTGAGCAGATTAAAATAAACATTGGTACTGCTTATCCGCTGGAAGAGGAAGAAACAGAAGAGATTAGGGGACGTGATCTGGTAACTGGATTACCCAAAACCTTGCAAATTACTTCCAGCGAAATTTACAAGGCTCTATCTGAACCAGTGGCTTCCATCCTGGAGGCTGTTAAGGTTACCTTGGAAAAAACCCCCCCGGAATTGGCTGCTGACATTATGGATCGTGGTATTGTCATGGCTGGTGGTGGTTCCCTGTTGCGGGGGCTGGATCGATTGATTAGCGATCAGACAGGTATGCCGGTGCATATGGCCGAAGAACCTCTTTTGGCCGTGGCCTATGGGTCTGGCCGGGTATTGGAAAACATAGATGTTTTAAGACGAGTATTAATTCAACCCAAGAAGTTGGCTTAGAGGGGTGTGAGTTGTTTTGCCCCGGAATGTATCATATAAAAATTTCATATTTCTAGCCCTATTAATTGGCATAATCCTAATAGTTATGCGTTTTACTAACGTAGGGCGTGTTCAAGTATCACCAATGGAATCAGCCATAAAAGATGGTCTGGCCCCGGTGCAGGGTCTTTTGATGGGGGTCTCTAAGAATTTGCGGAACGGCTTTGATTCCATTTCTTCACTGGGTAAATTATCTGAGGAGAACAAGGCATTAAAGGATGAGGTAGCTAACCTGCAAGGGCAATTGTATTTGCAGGAAGAATTAAAACAAGAAAATGCCCGTCTGAAAGATTTATTACAGTATCAGGATCAATTTAAAAGTAATTTTAACTTTAAAGTAGCTGCGGTGATTGGCCGTGACCCGGGTAACTGGTTTGGGATGGTTACCTTAAACCAAGGGAGTAAAAATGGGATAGCTAAAAATATGCCAGTGGTAACATCCTTAGGTCTGGTTGGTAGGGTGGTGGCGGTTTCCCCCAATACTTCTCAGTTAATGTTAATTACCGATCCCCACAGTGGTGTAGGTGCCATGGTCCAAGATTCTAGGATACCGGGGGTTTTGGAAGGAATCACCTCAGGTGGTGGTGAAGCCAGGTTAATTCATGTACCAAAGGATACGGACTTAACCGAAGGGCAAGCCATTGTCACATCTGGTATTGGAGGAACTTTTCCTAAGGGATTGCCTGTGGGAAGAATAGTGGGTGTCTCTAATGAGCCCACGGGGTTATTTAGAACAGCAACGGTGGTGCCCTTCGCCGATCTACATCGTTTGGAGGAAGTACTAATTATTACCACCATATATAATCCGGAAATTCTTCCTGCAACGGAAGGTGATTAATTGCGTGCGTTAGTTTTATTTTTATTAATAATTACGGCCTTACTTTTACAGTCAACGGTTTTTACTTATCTCCAAGTTGCAGGGGTTAAACCGGACTTGTTGTTGATGTTGGTTGTTTTTAATGGCTTCCTTCGGGGTTCCCGGGAGGGGGCTTTTTTGGGTTTTTTAGCTGGCTTGGCCCAGGATATATTTACCGGAAATTACATTGGGCTAAATGCTCTCACCAAGATGGCTGCCGGTTATTTGGTTGGTCTGGCAGAGGCCCGATTTTTTAAAGAAAGCGCGATTCTGGTATCATTATTTACCATGTTCGTGGGTGTGGCAAATCAGGTGCTTTATTACCTGCTGTTATATTACCTCCATGTGGAGGTTTCTCCCTACTACGCCGTGATTCAAGTTATCATTCCTTCGGCTATCTATACAGGCTTGCTGGTACCACTGAGTTACTGGAAATTTTATAGTTCCAACGAAGAGGGCTGGCTCAGGCAAAGAGATTACTAACCCCGGCGCATGGCCAAAAGCCATATCCAAAAACAATCTTAATTAAGCTAAAAGCCAGAAGCTGACGGCTGATGGCTGACGCTAAAAAGGAGGAGTTGTCGATGGAAAGAAAGATTATTGAAAAAAAGACCCGGATACTCCTCTATCTTGTAATAGGGGTTTTCTTGATCCTGATCAGCCGTTTAGCCTATATGCAGCTTATTGACACGGAACGCTATGAGACTTATTCGAAACAAAACCATATGAAATTAAATCCCATCGTAGCTCCTAGAGGAGAGATCTATGATCGTAAGGGGATTAAGCTTGTAGGCAATAAGCCAGTTTATACGGTTTCATTGGTCTATCTGGGTCTCAAGGATACCGATCAGGTGGTTAACCGAATTGCCGGTATTTTGGAGATAGATCCAAAGGAAATAATGAAAAAACTGAACGATCAAAAATTTAAATTGTATCAACCCGTTCGTTTAGCCACAGATATTCCACTGGAAACAGTTTCCACCTTGGAGGAACAGCGACTGGATTTACCAGGGGTTGTTATTGATGTGGAGCCTGTTAGAAGTTACCCTTTCCAAGCAATGCTTTCTCATGTACTGGGCTATGTGCAGGAGATTAAGCAGGAACAACTAGAAAAAAACCCTGACAAAGGCTATCGGCTTGGTGATATGTATGGCCAGGAGGGACTGGAAAACTCCTTTGAAGCCTACCTAAAAGGGATTGATGGTGCCAGACAGGTAGAAGTGGATGCCCAGGCTAGACCTGTGCGGGATTTGGGTGTCAAGGAACCGATACCCGGTAACAATCTGCGCCTGACCATTGATGCCGAGGTACAGCAGGCCGCTGAAGAGGCTTTGGAAAGACAGGTTTTAGCCATGCGTAAACTTGGCCATGAGGCCACAGGAGGAGCCACGGTGGCCATCGATGTAAGGACCGGAGCGATTCGAGCGATGGCAAGTTATCCCACCTATGAACCATCGATTTGGATAAAAGGCTTAAGCCAAACCCAATGGCAGGATCTCCAAAAAAGCGGTGCCTTGCCCAACCGAACACTGCAGGTTTATGCGCCTGGTTCAACATTTAAAATGGTTGTGGCTGCAGCAGCACTGGACACGGGAAAAATTACTCCCAGCTTTACCATCTCGGACCCGGGTTATTATGCCTTTGCCAATACCATCATTAAGGATTCCAGCCCAGGCGGACATGGCCAAGTGGAAATTTTAGAAGCGATTCAAATGTCTTGCAATACATTCTTTATTACCCTGGGGCATCGTTTTTTAGGAGTCGATTTAATTGCCAAGTATGCACACATGTTTGGCTTTGGAGAGCTAACCGGGATTGAGATACCGGGTGAATTAAAGGGTACAGTACCAACACCGGATTATAAGTATAAGAGAAATAAGGCTTATTTGGATGCGATCTATGAGCCTAAATTTAAGGCAGTGGAGGATAAATATAAACCTTTGCTGGAGAATGCCAAGATAGCCGAAGAAAAGAAGAGTTTAGAAGAAGCAAAGAAAAAAGAAATACAGAAAATAAAAAATGATTATGATCAATATACCTGGGATCTTAATTGGCAAGTTTACGATACATTAAATATGTCCATTGGTCAGGGTTATAATTCTTATACACCTTTGCAATTGGCAAATTATACGGCAATGCTGGCAAATGGTGGCGTTAGATGGAAGCCCTATTTGGTAGAGAAGATTATATCCCCCGAAGGCGAGGTGCTGGAAGAATTCCAGCCCACAAAGGTTGATGAGGTGTCCATAAAGCCAGAGGTCTTTAAGGTAATTCAAGAAGGAATGAGGTTAGTTGCCGCAAGCGGTACGGCGGCTGGCACATTTAAAAACTTTCCGGTTCCTGTGGCCGCCAAAACCGGGACGGCACAGGTTACAGGCCGGGATGATCACGGACTTTTTGTTGGCTATGCCCCCTTTGATAAACCGGAAATAGCCGTGGCAACGGTAATCGATTATGGCGGCCACGGTGGTACCGCTTCCGCTCCAGTAGCTAGGGATATTTTTGCTGCCTATTTCGGGGTCGATACTACTCCTACACCGTCAGTGGTTTACAGTGTGGATTAATTGCCAATTTGTCTAATTATCACAGAATATCGGGGCTTATGGCCCCTTTTTTTTATCCATCTTTTGAAGGAATTGGTTTTTAGTTGTAGAATTTGATATAGGGTAAGCGGGGGGGAGTAAACTTGACGAAAGAAGAATTATCCAATACTGATTCTGTATCTCGCAGATTTCCTATGGAATTAGAGAATCTGGTGGATGAGAATACCATTCTAGTCCAAAGAACCTTGCGGTCTGGTCAAAGCATTTGTCATGACGGGAATGTAGTGGTATTGGGAGATGTAAACCCTGGGGCCGAAGTAGTTGCCACTGGCAATATTATTGTTATGGGCTCCCTGCGTGGGGTTGTTCATGCCGGTGCCAAGGGAGATGCCAATGCTGTTATTATTGGTTTTAGACTTAGGCCTACGCAACTAAGAATTGGTAACCATATTACCAGGCCCCCTGAAGACGAGTTATCAGATCCGAATTACCCGGAATTGGCCCGAATTAAGAATGGTGTCGTTACCATAGAAACCTTTAATTCTACTTTTAAATAATCATGCAATGGGATTAAGGGTTATGTTTGAAAAGCTTGGCATGATAAGGAGGACTTAAAATATGGGTGAAGTTATCGTAGTCACTTCTGGTAAAGGAGGGGTTGGTAAAACCACAACCACTGCCAACCTAGGCACTGGCCTTGCTTCGCATAACAAAAAGGTGTGTCTGGTAGATGCCGATATCGGACTGCGTAACCTTGATGTTGTACTTGGTCTGGAAAATAGAATTGTCTTTGACATTGTCGATGTTACCTCTGGGGTATGCCGTATGAGGCAGGCCTTAATTAAGGATAAGCGTTATGAATCACTGTATCTGTTACCTGCTGCTCAAACGAAAGATAAAACCGCTGTTAGTCCCGAGCAAATGGTTGAACTAACGGAAGAATTGAAAAAGGAATTTGATTTTATCATTATCGATTGCCCGGCAGGTATTGAGCAAGGCTTTAGAAATGCCGTTGCCGGGGCAAATAAGGCCATCGTTGTGACAACACCCGAAGTGTCCGCGGTGAGGGATGCAGATCGCATCATTGGTTTGTTAGAAGCAGCGGAATTGCGGGAACCCAAACTAATTATTAACCGTTACCGGACCAAAATGGTTAACCGTGGGGACATGATGAGTATTGACGACATGAATGAAATACTAGCCATTGATCTCCTGGGGGTAGTACCTGAGGATGAACAGGTTGTTGTCACCACCAACAAAGGTGAAACGGTGGTAAGGGATGACCAGTCCCAGAGTGGACAAGCTTACCGCAATATCACCCGTCGTATCCTGGGGGAAAATATTCCCTTAATGAACCTTGAGGAACCAGGTGGTTTCTTTAGTGCCTTAAAGAAAATGATCGGACTTAAGTAAGGAAGGGGGTACCGGAGTGTTAGAGTTTTTAAACAGGGTATTTGGGCGTGAATCGTCAAACAGTAAGAACGTGGCAAAAGAGAGGTTGAGATTGGTTTTGGTGCACGACCGGGCCAATGTTTCACCGGAGTTACTAACGTCCTTAAAAAATGACTTGATTAAGGTTATCTCAAATTATATGGAAATTGATGATAAAGCTCTTGAAGTAAGTCTCGATGGCGACGATAATCAGGTAGCCCTGGTGGCGAATATACCTGTAAAACGTATGAAAAGAGTAACCCCGGTCTAGTTTTACAAAGTTAAACCATTTAGTAATAGCACAAGGGGACGGTTCTTTTGTGTTGTTCTATAGAACAACACAAAAGAACCGTCCCCTTGTGCTCCGACACTCCCTTTTTACGCATATAGAACCCCCTTTTGTTTTATTTTTATGTAGTATATAATTTATAGGTTGAGGGGGAGGGATTTTTAATGGTGGACAAGCGGTTTGTCAGAAACCTGGACTATATATTAATAATCTCCGTATTACTGATTGTTTGCTTTAGTTTAGTCATTATTAGCAGTGCTACGGTGGTTAGCAGTCCAATGGATTTCCGGGAACACCAAGAATTGTGGAATAAGGAAACCCAAGGTATAAGTAATTTAACAGAAAGTGAACCAACTAGTCTTTCCTTTTTACAGTATGCCAATATATTATTTAGTGGTTATGTGCAAAAACAAATTATTTGGTTTGTGGCCGGCGTAATTGCTATACTGTTTGTTATATCGATATCCTACGAAGATTTACGACGTCATAGGAAAACCATTTATATTATTAACCTATTGTTGCTTGCAGCTGTGTTGTCACCCCTGGGCCATAATGCCAAGGGAGCGACCCGCTGGATTGATTTAGGGGCCTTTAAACTACAGCCCTCGGAATTTGCGAAAATTTTTATCATCATTACCTTTGCCGATTTTTTAAGTCGCCGTGAGGGTAAATTAAAGAACTTTAAAGATTTATTACCTTGCTTTGTTCACATCGGTGTTCCGATGCTGCTTATATTAAAACAACCTGATCTGGGAACCTCTTTGGTCTTTATCGCCATTATGTTTGGCATGCTTTTTGTTGCAAGCTCCAATGGAAAATTGATCGCTGGTTTGTTCTTTGGTGGACTGACCTCGGCCGTTAGTTGGGTTTGGTTGCATTTTAAGATTGGTCTTTGGATTCCCTTAAAGGACTATCAGTTAGACCGGCTGCTCGTGTTTATTGACCCTTGGGAACAGTGGCATGGTAACGGCTACCACGTAGTACAGTCTCAGATTGCCATCGGTTCAGGTGGCTTGGAAGGGAAAGGGATCTTTAACGGTAGTCAAAATCAGTTAAACTTTTTACCCGAACAGCACACAGACTTCATCTTTTCGGTTGTCGGTGAAGAGATGGGCTTTATTGGTGTGACTGCACTGCTTGTCCTTTTCCTGATCCTTTTATACCGCGGCATAAGAATTGCCTCTGAGGCAAGGGATTTAAACGGTACCCTGTTGGCCAGCGGTGTAGTAACCATGTTAGCCTTTCATATTTTAACCAACGTGGGCATGGTTTCTGGCATCATGCCAGTTACTGGTGTACCCTTACCCCTTTTCAGCTACGGTGGCAGCAGCATGTTGACCAATATGATTGCCATCGGTATCTTGCTCAATGTGTATAGTCGAAGGCAGAAGATACTGTTTTAACTCTAGGTTCCGCCGTGAGTCATGGGTTAAAGAATATGAATAAAAGTCCGGCTAAACATGGCCGGGCTTTTTTGAGCCATTCGCCATGGGCCACTCCCCCTGTCACGACCGAGACATCCTTCTCAACCCAACAGTTAAAAGCCCAAGGCCCACCGCTGATGGCTGACCCCAAAGAAATACCTGTAAGTCTAAAAACAGCTTGTCATATTTGTCCCCCTAAGGAATATATTGTACTAGTTAATAAGAGCAATCGATTCCTGGGAGGGATTAAGGTGAAGATTGGTAGATTTAGTTTTGATCGGTATAAAAAGAAAAGTAAAGACCCATTAAACAATTACAACACGCATTATAACAACAGTCATAATGACGATTGGATGAGTATGTATTACTCGGGAAGTAAGTGGCGGCGTAAGAAAAAAGGTAGCCGGAGTTTTAAAACCTTTTATCGGATTGTTGTAGCTTTGGGTATTTTTGCGGTGTTACTGGTACTTAAGGAATCAAACCACCCTTGGAGTCAACAGGCCCGGGAAGGGTTAAAGGTAGCCTTAAGCACCGAATGGGATGTAACACCTGCACTGGATAAAGCCGTCGCCTTTGGGTTGCAAACCGTGAATATGGACTGGCCCTTTGTACATGAATTAGCCCATCCTGTTTTGCCTGCTATGACTGATCCTGAACCAAGTATAAACTGGGCCATCCCAGTATCTGGTCAGGTGGTACAGGAATTTGGTTGGGTTAAAAGCCCCGAAGATAATTTAGAGCGTTTTAACCCAGGCATTGATATCAGTGCCAGCGTAGGTTCTCCGGTGCAGGCTGTACAACCTGGCAAGGTCAGTCGCATTGGTCACGATCGAACCTATGGCGAGTTTGTCTTAATTGAACATCGTAAGGGGGAGTATACCCTTTATGCTGGCTTAAGTGATATTGCTGTTTTAGAAGGTCACCAGGTGCAGGCAGGTCAGGAATTGGGTAAGGTAGCTGAACAGAACCAAGGGGACCCGGTACTCCACTTTGAAGTGAGGGAAAATGACAAACTAGTTGACCCTTTAAAGAAGATTAACATGAATAAGCAAGAAAGCAGTCGTTCGATTGAATCCATAGAAAGCAGCAGTAAGACTAGCCAGGAGAGTAGCAAACAATGAGAGTAGGACGCCTCCAGGGTATTGAGATTCGGCTAAACCCGTTATTCCTTGTCCTACTTAGTCTATATTTTGTGGCCGGGGTTTTAGAAAAGGGACTGATTATTTTTGGTTTAGTCTTATTTCACGAGCTAGCTCATACTCTGGTAGCCAGAATGCTGGGTGTGCCGGTCATTAATATTGAGATCCTGCCCTTTGGTGGTGTGGCCAGGATGGGCGGAGAAATGAGTGTGCAGCCGAGCAAAGAAATTGCCGTGGCCCTAGCAGGACCAGCTTCCAATATCTTATTAATCGGCTTAGCTCTGGGATTGAAAAATTATGGTATCTGGTCGGAGGAGCTTAGTCCATACTTTATTCAGGTAAATATGATGCTAGCCCTTTTTAATCTTCTCCCAGCATTACCATTAGACGGCGGCAGAGTATTGCGTTCCCTGCTGGCTACCCACATCGGTGTTTCCCAGGCCACTCTTACTACTGCCAGAATCGGTCAAATAACGGCAGTGGCTGTTATTAGCCTGGGGGTCATTGGGTTTTTCCAGCGTATAGTTGGTCTGGATGTAATCATTATTGCTTTATTCGTTCTTTATGCTGCCAGCAAAGAAAAGAACCTGGCTCCCTACCTCTTTGTCCGTCATTTGGCACATAAAAAGGAAGAACTAATCCAGACAGGGATTTTACCAGTGGAGAAGTTGGTTGCTCTGGAGGATGTTCCCCTAAAGGAAATCGTTAAGTTGTTTGTACCTCAAAAATTTCATCTTATTCTCTTATTAAACAGACAAATGGAGCTACAAGGTCAAGTTAGCGAAGCCCAGGTGGTGGATGCTCTGTTTCAGCAGGGTATGGATGTTCCGGTTGGTTCGCTGATTAAGCCGAAAAACCAATAGCCGTCAGCCATAAGCTGATGGCTATTTTTTACTGGATGCACAAGGAATTAGAAAGCAAGATGTAGAAAGATCAAAAAGGAATATTTTTCAAAGCCAAATTGGGCAATAATAGATAAGAGTATTTCTACTGCAACTGTACGTGCTAGTAATGGAGGCAATCAATAATGAGTAGATTAGATAAGATACTTGCTCGGGTCCAAAAACCTTCCCGCTATGTTGGCGGCGAATGGAATGCAGTAAAAAAAGACTGGGACCAGGTGGATGTAAAAATGGTCTTTGCCTTTCCCGATGTCTATGAAGTAGGTATGTCCCACCTGGGTTTACAAATTCTTTACCATGTGGTGAATAAGCGTGAGGATGCTCTCATGGAAAGGGTTTTTGCTCCTTGGACCGATATGGAGGAGCAGCTGCGCCAAGAAAAGGTGCTGTTGTTTAGTTTGGAATCCCAACGGCCACTGGCGGATTTTGACCTGCTGGGATTTACTTTACAGTATGAGATGAGCTTTAGCAACATCTTAAATATGCTGGATTTGGCCGGCCTACCAGTACGATCGGCTCATCGGGATGCCAGTATGCCGCTGGTAATTGCCGGTGGCCCCTGCGCTTTTAACCCGGAACCAATCGCAGATTTTATTGACCTATTCGTCATTGGTGAGGGTGAAGAGGTCATGCATGAGCTGATTGATACCTATAAGGAACTTAAAGAAAAAGGGGTAAGCCGTCAGGAAATGCTGCTGCACTTTGCCAAACACATTTCCGGTGTCTATGTACCATCTTTCTATGAAGTTAGCTACAACGATGACCAAACCGTTAAGAGCGTTCTTCCCACCAAGAAGGGAATCCCCAGTAAGATTGGCAAGAGAATTGTGCGGGATTTTGACAATGTAGATTTCCCTAGCAATCCCATTGTGCCGTCAATGAGTGTTGTTCATGACCGGGTGATGGTGGAAGTACTGAGGGGTTGCACCAGGGGGTGCCGCTTTTGTCAGGCAGGGGTGCTGTATCGGCCCGTGCGAGAGAAGAAGCCAGAAACCTTGATTCGTCAAGTGGAAGAAATGATAGACAATACGGGTCATGATGAAATTTCTCTTACTTCATTAAGTACAGCAGATTACACAGGGGTGGCACCTCTGGTAAAAAATCTGTTGGATATTTTTGGGGAGAGGGGCGTCAACGTATCACTGCCTTCTTTACGGTTGGATGCCTTTTCCATTGACTTGGCCAAAGAAGTTCAAAAGGTCCGCAAGAGTGGCTTAACCTTTGCTCCAGAAGCTGGTACCCAGCGTCTGCGTGATGTAATAAACAAAAACGTCACAGAGCAGAACTTGGTGGACGCAGTAACATCCGCTTTTAAAAATGGCTGGTCTTCGGTTAAACTCTATTTTATGATCGGTTTACCCACCGAAACCTATGAAGACCTTGATGGCATTGCGCAAATGGCTAAAAAAGTAGTGCAAATTGGTTATGCGTGTGGCGTACCGAGAGGTCGTTTAAAGGTAACGGTTAGTACTTCATCCTTTGTACCCAAGTCACACACAGCCTTTCAGTGGGAGCCCCAGAATACCTTACAGGAATTGCGCGACAAACAAAAATACCTCAAAGAAAAACTGAGGGATAAGCGAATCACCTATAATTGGCACGATCCAGAGACCAGTTTTCTGGAAGCTGTCTTTGCCAAAGGGGATCGCCGGTTAGCTGCTGTGCTGGAGACGGCCTGGTCCAAAGGGGCTCGCTTTGATGGCTGGTCAGAACATTTTAATTATAATCTTTGGCTTGAGGCCTTTGAATATGAAAATATTGTCCCGAAATGGTATGCCTATAGGGAAATTGCCAAGGAAGAGGTATTACCCTGGGATCATATAGAAGCTGGTGTAAGTAAGCGCTTTTTATTGCGTGAACATAAAAAGGCACTGGGTAGTGAACCTACCGTGGATTGCCGTGCTGGTATGTGTACCGGCTGTGGCCTCTGTCCAACCCTTGAAATTACGCCAACAATTCTGGGAGGTGTGGATATTGCCCCGATTCAGGGTGAAATATAGTAAAGAAGGCCCAGCTCGTTATAGCTCCCATCTGGACATGGTAAGGTTTTTTGACCGTTCGACTCGAAGGGCCAAACTTCCTGTGGCCTTTTCGGAGGGTTTCAACCCCCATCCTAAATTTAGTTTTGCTTCGCCGCTGCCAGTGGGGGTTGCCGGTTTGGAAGAATATCTGGATATGGATCTAAAAGAATACATGGAGCCTGGTGAAATTGCCCTAAAATTGGCACCTAACCTGCCGGAAGGGTATAGAATACTTGATATAAAACAAATTGAAGATCGAGCACAATCCCTGATGTCACGGGTATCCCGGGCCGACTACCGGGCCACAACACATCTTCCTGCTGGTTATTCCATCGTGGAATTAGGAACTGCTATGAATGAATTACTTAAACAGCAGGAAATATTCGTAACCCGTACCGCTAAGGGGAAAGTAAAAGAAGTGGATATAAGGCCTGGAATATACAGGTTGTCCGGCGATGTAAAGGGGCAAACCTTAGAAATAAATATGGAACTGCTGATTGGCAGTACGGGAAATGTTCGCCCCGAAGAAATATTGCAAAAGTTGCATCAATACGGGGTTCCAGTAGACCCGGAAGATTTCCAGGTTCGTCGCACGGCCCTGTACGCCGAAGGCGTCACTGGCCCGATTTCTCTCTGGGAGGTCTAATGGCCAGCAGTAGGAGAGGAAGTTCAATATGTTAAAAGAAATTATCATTAATGTTCAGGAAGAAGAGACGAGGGTTGCGGTGTTGGAAGACCGAGTCCTCATGGAAGTATACATCGAGCGTTCCCATAACCAACGCCTGGTTGGTAATATATTCAAGGGTAAGGTAGAAAACGTATTGCCTGGTATGCAGGCGGCCTTTGTAGATATAGGCTTAGAGAAAAATGCCTTTCTTTATGTGGAGGATGCTCAGCCGACCAGAAATCCTGAAGTCAACCATCAGACTGGCTATCACGTAAATATAGGTGACGTTTTAAAGCAGGGACAAGAAATTATTGTGCAAATTGTTAAAGAGCCAATTGGCACCAAGGGACCGAGAGTAACGACCCATATCACATTACCGGGTCGCTATTTGGTTCTTATGCCTACCGTTGACTATGTCGGTATATCTCGACGTATTGAATCGGAAAAGGAGCGGGAGCGTTTAAAGGAGTTGGCCAGTCGGGTAAAACCCGATGGAATGGGAGTTATTGTGCGTACTGTGGCCGAAGGAGTGGAAGAGGAGGAATTCCGGCAGGATATTGTTCTTCTGTCAAAACTTTGGCGAAAAATTCAGAGTCGGGCAACAAATTGTGCTGCGCCTAATTCACTGCATCGTGATGTAGAACTAGTCCAACGGATGCTGCGGGATATCTTTAGTGAGGATGTAGATCGGCTAACAGTGGATTCCCGCAGTGAATATGAAAAGACCTTAGAAATTTTAGATATGATTGATCCTAAATTAAAATTAAAGGTATGTTTGGACGAACGTGAAAATATATTCGAGGATTATGGCATTACCGTTGAACTGGAAAAAGCCCTAAAAAAGAAAGTTTGGTTGAAATGTGGCGCCTATTTGGTTATCGATCAGGCCGAAGCCCTAACAGCAATTGATGTTAACACAGGGAAATTTGTGGGCAGTACAACCCTTGAGGATACCGTATTAAAAACAAATTTGGACGCTGCGGTGGAAATTGCCCGTCAACTTCGGTTAAGAAATATTGGCGGTATAATAATCGTTGATTTTATTGACATGATCGCAGAGGATCATCGTAATCAAGTGCTAGCCGTACTGGAAGAGCAAATCAAAAAGGACAAAACCAAGACCAATATCTTAGGGATTACCCAACTGGGGTTGGTGGAAATGACCCGAAAAAAGGTACGTCCATCCCTGGCAGAGGTAGTTCAAAAACTTTGTCCCTACTGTGAAGGTCGGGGGAAGGTGCTTTCTGAAGAGACCGTTAGCATTAAACTAAAAGCTCAAATTTATCAATTGGCAAGGCAAACAATAGCAGATACCATCTTGGTTGAAGCAAATCCTGTGGTGGCTGCTCGACTCATTGGGGCAGGTGGAGCAACTCTCCGGGAACTGGAACAGAAAATCGGTAAAAATCTTTATATTAGAGGCTCTGCAACTCACCACCTGGAACAGGTTACGGTTAAGGCAATTTCCGATCAAGATGAAATTTTCTCCCGAACAGTTCCCGTGAAGAATGGTGAAATTATTGAGGTCAAGGTGGAAGAACTCCACATTTCCAACCCCGCTGATGGGATCGCACGTTTAGATGGCTTTATCATTGATGTAGAAGGTGGCGGGGCGATGGTAGGGGAGCTAGTATCGGTGGAAGTAGTAAAAGTCTATCGAACCTATGCTAAGGCGATATTGGTGTAAAGACATGGCCCAAGGCCATTAAGCTGACGGCTGAAGGCTAATTCGCATTGACATTTTCCACGAATCTGATAAAATAACTAAATGTAGGCTAAATTGCCTGCACAATACCGCACAGCAGAGGTTTTCAAACCAGAGCACTGGTACCTTGATGGCGAGTCCTAAGGATGGGGAGGTGTAGGTATGTACGCAGTAGTGGTTACTGGCGGCAAGCAGTACAAGGTTCAGGAAGGTGACACCCTGTACATTGAGAAACTAAATGCTGAGGCTGGCGAAAAGGTTGAATTAACCGATGTTCTGCTGGTGGAGAAAGATGGTCAATTGACTGTTGGTGCTCCCAAGGTGGAAGGTGCAAAGGTAGTTCTTAACGTTGTTCGTCATGGCAAAGGCCAAAAGATTATTATCTTTAAGTATAAGCCCAAGAAAAATTACCGCCGTAAGAAAGGGCATCGTCAACCTTTCACTCAGGTGGTTGTTGAAAAAATTGAAGCTTAATTATTTTTTATTTGAACCCCGATAGGAGGTGGGACTGCATGGCTCATAAGAAAGGTGTGGGTAGTTCACGGAACGGTCGTGACTCCGAATCTAAACGGCTTGGGGTAAAGGAAGGCGACGGTAAGTTTGTCCCTGCTGGTAGCATTCTGGTAAGACAGCGTGGTACCAAGATTTATCCCGGTGATAACGTAGGACGTGGTGGCGACGATACCCTTTTCGCTAAAGTTGATGGTATTGTTAGATTTGAGCGTAAAGGTCGGGACAAGAAACAAGTAAGCATTGTTGTTCCAGAAGAAGTAGCTCAATAGGTTTAACTGCGCTAAAACCAGCCTGATCAGCAGGCTGGTTTTTTTCACTATCATAAAGTATAAAACTTATTAAAATTTATAATGATGATCGTACAAGAAAAACGAAGGTTTTCGCCGCGTCTAAAGACTCTCGTGCCCTTTAGGTTATGTCCTTTAGGGTTATGGCGCACCCTTAAGGGCATAACCTAAAGGGCACAGGCAAGCAAGCCAAGTTTTTTAATATAATGTTTGGCAGGAAAATAAATCCATTTTGTCGAAGTGCTTCTCGGATATAAGTCCGAAAGGAAGTATGAGAGTGGAAATAAAAAACCTGTTGGAAATTATTCAAGTACAAAGGCATGATTTTTTAAATCATTTACAGGTTATATCAGGCCTGCTTCAATTAAATAAGGGGGACAGGGTCCGGGATTATATCAACCAGGTTTGCCAACAGTATGAAAACTATAGCAAAATTACCCGAATTAAATCCCCTGAAATACTAGCGGTTTTATTGGTCGGCAGCAATGAAGCCAACAAAAGCCAAATCGATATTCAGTATGATATACAAACAAATCTTGCAACTCTAAATGTTCCAGGAGAAGTGGTAGCATCTGCCCTGAATCGTTGTATAAAGCAGGCTTTAAAGTTTCTGGCACCACCAGAAGTTAATGATCGAAAAATGAAGCTAACCATCAGTGAGGGAGAAAAAAAGATTACCATAAAACTTGGTTTTTCAGGTGTTCCCGCTGAGGTTGTGAAGGATGCCCAGGAACAAATGGCTCTTGCTGAAGCCTTAGCGGCTTACAAAAGCAGTTCCAAATTGGCTGTAACAGAGAAAGAAGTAGAAATATATATGATATTTCCCAAAAAATTGGCTTAGGAAGGCCACAGCGGTAAATAATAGTATTGGGTGATGAACAATAATGTTTTTTGACAGAGCGAAAATTTATGTCAAAGGTGGGGACGGCGGTAATGGCTGTATAGCCATGCGTCGTGAAAAATATGTGCCCTTTGGCGGTCCCTGGGGCGGCGATGGCGGCCGTGGTGGAGATATAATTTTTATAGCCGATGAGGGGCTTAATACATTACAGGATTTCCGCTACAAGAGGCACTTTAAGGCTGAACGTGGCAGCCATGGTATGGGGAAAAATATGAATGGCTCCAGTGGGGAGACTTTACTTGTTAGGGTACCTACTGGCACGGTGGTCCGTGATGCAGATACGGGCAGGTTACTGGCAGACCTGGTGGAAAACGGTGAGCAAGTTGTGATAGCCAAAGGTGGACGTGGAGGTCGCGGCAATGTTCATTTTTCCTCTGGCACCAACAAGGCACCACGTATTGCTGAAAAAGGTGAACCAGGAACAGAATTGTGGTTGGAACTCGAACTTAAATTAATTGCTGACGTTGGACTCATTGGTTTTCCCAATGCCGGCAAATCTACTTTTATTTCGATGGTATCAGCGGCTAAACCTAAAATTGCTGATTATCCCTTTACAACCCTGGTCCCTAACCTTGGTGTTGTTTCTGCTGGGGAAGCAGGAAGTTTTGTGGTGGCAGATATACCGGGTTTAATTGAGGGGGCTTCTCAGGGAGTCGGTTTAGGTCATGAATTTTTACGTCACACAGAGAGGACCCGCCTATTGATCCATGTGGTGGATACTGCCGGGACCGAAGGCAGGGACCCCGTTGAAGATATTCGGATAATTAACAGTGAATTAGAGCACTATGATTCTCGTTTAATTACTAGACCACAGATTATTGCAGCCAATAAAATGGATATAACTCCTGAGGCAGAGGAAAACCTCGTTCGTTTACAGGAAGCCTATGGCCAGCAATATGAAATTTACCCAATTTCTGCTGCCACCAATCAGGGTCTGGATAAAGTTGTCCAGCGAGTGGCCCAGCTATTAGCTGAACTACCCAAAATTGAGCCGGAGCAACCAGATGAAGACCCGGCCCTGTTTGAGCCGGAGGATCGCTTTCAGATCAAGCGGGACATGGATGGCAATTGGCGTGTTACCGGTAAAGAAATCGAACGCCACGTGTCGATGACCTATCTGGAAGAGGATCAGTCCTTAGAGCGCCTGCAAAGAATCATGAAAGTAATGGGTTTGGAGCAAGGACTTGTAGATGCCGGGGTCAAGGAAGGCGATATCGTTCGTATTGGGGATTGGGAATTTGAATGGTCTGAGTAACCATGCTGAGGCACCGTTTATTGACTTACCCGAGCTGGTAGAGTCAGTCTTCGTGGAGAGAAAGAATCGTTTCGTAGGGATGGTACAAGTGGCGGGGCAAATCAGCCCGGCCCATGTACCTAGTTCCGGCAGAATGAGGGAGCTTCTTTTTCCGGGCAATTCTGTTTATGTAGCCCCCATGCCGGCAGGCAGAAAAACACAATATAGGATTCACCTGGCAAGGTACAATAAGACATTGGTTTCGGTGGATTCTTTGCTGCCCAATAGACTCATGTACAAAGCACTGTCTGAAGGGGCGTTGCAAGAACTTTTTCAGTATGAGGAAATAAAAAAAGAAGTAGGCTACGGAGAAAGTCGCTTTGATCTTTATTTAAAAAGAGGAGTTAATCGTTGCTTTATCGAAATTAAATCAGTAACACTGGTGGATCATGGGGTGGCAAAATTCCCAGATGCTCCTTCAGAGAGAGGTTCAAAACACCTTCTTGAATTGATTAAAGCAGTGGCGGATGGATACAGAGCTGCTGTTATTTTTGTCATACAAAGAAATGATGCTACTATATTTAAACCGAATGAAGTCACAGACCCGGTTTTTAGCCAATCCCTTTGTCAAGCAGCGGCAAAAGGAGTTGAGGTGTACGCTTTAGACTGTGAGGCAACCCTAAACTCCGTTAGGTTAAAGGGGTACATACCCGTTCAGATTTAAGAAATGCAAAAGGGAGGTCTTTTAATGAAAGAGGATGTAAAGTATAACGACTATTTAAAAGAGCTGCTGGAGCAGCTGCCAAAGGGTGCTTTTTTGACGGTAAAAGACGACCAAGATAGGGTTAATACCATGACCATCGGTTGGGGTTCGATCGGATTTATGTGGCAGAAGCCGGTCTTTATTGTCATGGTTCGTCCCTCACGATATACCTATCAATTGATTGAACATGCCAAAGAGTTTACCGTAAGCATACCTATAAATAAAGACCTGAAAAAGGCTTTAGCCCTTTGCGGTACGAAATCTGGCCGGGATATGGATAAAATTAAAGAGAGCAACCTGACCCTGGAACCTGGAAAAATTGTGCGTACACCGATCATCGGGGACTGTGACCTGCATTATGAGTGCAAGCTTGTTTATCGCCAGGTAATGGAACCAGCCCTGGTGGACCCCGGCATAAAAAAACTAGCCTATCTTAAAAACGATTATCATGTTATGTATTATGGTGAAATTGTCGCTTGCTATGTAAAAGAATAAGCTAAAAACACCTGGCAACGCAAAGTGGTTGTCAGGTGTTTTTGTTTCTTTAAAAACTCTTGGGATTAAAGATTTGCTGATTATATCTTGAATCTTTGAGATATTCCAATACCTCCTGAACATCGGCTAAAAGCTGGGGCTTATCTCGATTTAGAATTCCCTTTAAGGGCAAGAAGTTTGAAACATGGTTGCAGCGAAAAATGCAAGGCTGTTGCACATCAATATGTTCCAGCATTTCCTTAAGTTCCAGCATGCCTTCCCTGGTGCTAAGGGGCACAAATTTTCCCTGATCCACTGCTTCTTTAAGAGGGGTTCCATCAAAAATGGCTAATGACAGTACTCCCAGCATGGTCGGGCTGATGGCATTAATCACCCGGGCCGTATTTACCGCATGGCTATGGGTATACTGCATCCCGCCTAATCCCAGGATTACCATGGCGGAGAGCTTGATGCCAGCAGCCAGCACCTTTTGCCCCGCTGTAATCATCTCATTGGCAGTAACACCCTTGTTAATTTCAGTCAGTACCCCGTCATCACCGCTTTCTATACCAAGGTAGACTATTTTTAAGCCAGCACTTTGAAGTGCTGCCAATTCAGCCGGGGTTTTACGTAATATATCCTTTGGTGCACCATAACAGGTAATGCGTGTGAGCATTGGAAATGCAGCATGCAGCCTTTCCATAATCGCAAGTAACTTATCTGTGCCTAAAACCAGGGCATTACCATCTGCTAAAAAAACTCGCCGTAACTCGGGGTAGAATTTAGCCATTTGTGTAATTTCCCTTTCAATCTTCTCCATTGACCGGATTTGAAAAGGAACATTGCGGTACATGGCACAAAAGGTACATTTATTATGGGAACAACCCCTTGTAATACGGAGTATAAAACTCTTTGCCTCACTGGGAGGGCGGTAGATTACATCTCGATCTTCCGAAGACATGGATAGCACCTCCAAAAAACGAAATTAAAATTTAATACTATTTTAATAGTACCATAGTTTTACTTTTTATAGGACTATTGTATACTTGTTATGTAAAATGTTTCATATAAGAAGGGTGTGGTTACCATAAAAATAGGCCAAAAGATTTTAGCAGCAGTTTTGGCGGTGGTCTTTTTAGGTTTTGTTTCACAGGTCTTGGTATATCAAAAATTGGCGGAGTTAAATAAAAGTGTGGAACAAGAGCAGTGGTGGACAACTCGGGCCATTCAAGGATTGCAGCTTAAGGAATCGGCTGAACGTCAGAATTCAGCATTGAAAGAGTACCTATTGTTCGGTCAACCAGAGCAGGCTAATCATTTTAATGAGATGAATAGTGAGACCACGGCAAGATTAGAGGCATTTATTGAAAATACAAAGAGGCAAGAGATCAAAGATTTTTTATTAACCGTACAAAATAACCAAATAGCCTTGACAGACACTGTCAAAAAGGAGATATTTTCTTCTGTTGAAGAAGGAAATAGCGAGTTAGCAAAACAGATTTTTCTTGAAAAAATAGTCCCCCTAAGTGAAAAAATTGAAGCAGACATAAGTAAATTTGTAGAGGATAGACAGAGGGAAGTCAGCGAACAACAAGCAGTGGTACTTTTGGCTGGAAAAAAAGCCACCCAATATGGGATCATTTTTACCATTCTAGCCGTTGTTTTAGGACTCTTAATCAGTTGGTTGGTTAGTCGTAATATTACGATAACCTTGCAAAAATTGATAACAAGTGCTAATGGATTGGCTGATGGGGATTTAACCCAAGAGATAGACAACCTGAATCGTGCAGACGAAATAGGTAATTTAGCTAGGGCCTTTGCTAAAATGGAACAAAAACTGCAGCAAGTTCTTGGGCAAATTATCACTGACAGTATGACACTGGCGGCCCATAGTCAGGAAATGTCAGCAGCCAGCCAAGAGGTCAGTGCCAATGTTAATGGCATAGCTGGTCTTACCACAGAATTGGCGGCCACTGCCGAGAATCAAGCAGCCAATGCTACCGGAGCATCCGCTGTCTCTAAAGAAGCGGAACTGGTAGCTCGGGAGGGTGGACGCTCGGTACAAGAGGTTGTTCATAAGATGCAAAGCATCAGTTCTACTGTCAATGAAAGTACCCTTGTGATGAGTAAGCTTTCCGAACAATCGAAACGCATTGGGCAGATTATTGAGGCAATTACAGGAATAGCAGATCAAACCAATTTATTAGCCCTGAATGCAGCTATTGAAGCGGCCAGGGCAGGTGAACATGGCAGAGGTTTTGCTGTGGTGGCCGAAGAAGTACGCAAGCTGGCTGAAAAATCTGCCACAGCAGCCAAAGAGATTTCATATATTGTTGGAGAAATTCGTCGGGATATAGAACAGGCAGTGAGTTCCATGGGTATTGGAGCAAAGGAAGTGAATGAGGGTGTTATAGTGGTGGAAAAGGCCGGTCATTCCCTTCAAGAAATTGTAGAAAAGGTAGTTAACAGCAGTCAGTACATTTCAGAAATATCTGTGGCCACTGAACAAACCAGCGATGCCACCCAGGAATTGGCACAATCAACGGATCAAGTCAATTCTGCGGTGGAGCAAATTGCTCAATCTTCCATTAGCCTATCCAAAATGGCTCAAGAATTTAACGAACTTGTTTCACACTTTAAGATTAACAAGGAGAGACAGATTAATTACTGGGAAGAAAAAGACCACTGTTCCGATCTTATGCATTGCCGGGAGGAAGGAAGGGACCCAGATCAGTGTAATGTAAGCAAATACCCGAACTACCCCTGTTGGAATATTAAAGGAACCTATTGTAAGGGCGAAAAAGGTAACGATGTACGAAGATGCAAAGAATGTGAAGTATATCAACGATATGGCAACAACGAACCGATTGTTGTGTATAACGATAACATTTTGCGAAGATAATTGAGATTAGAAAAGTGTCGTATAGCAAGCGACACTTTCTTTTTTGGTTGCCCGAAGGGCTTAGCCCAACTTATTCAAGAATGTTGCCAGGAGTTGTTGTTGAATAAGTCATAAAAATTACTAATATTTCTTGTTTTATTTTATAAAAAAACAACAAAAGGTACTTGCATTCAGTATACACATATGATAACATAACAAATGTCGCCGCAAGGTGATTAAAAAAAATACCACTTGATAAAAGTAGACAAAAGTGGTAATATTAAAAACGTCGCAAGGGCGACAAACCGGTCTTTGAAAACTAAACAGCAGATGATGGATGAAAAACAGGTCAAGTCAAAAGTCATCGTTAAGATGAAACTAAGACGACCACAAAAAACATCCTCGTCAAGCGTTATAACCCCCTAAAGGGGGCAAGAAGACG
>NZ_CEVWQM010000019.1:0-82296 GCF_982386235.1 Desulfotomaculum sp.
TGATGAACTTGGAGCACAGGCTCCGTATCTTTTTGTCCTTTTTTCTGCGACATCTATTTAGGTGTAATCCTACTTTTGGTTAACCAACATTATGGCGGTTTCTATTTTTACTGAAATTAGGTTCAGTTCAGCAAGCCCTAAATAAAGGTGATTCTAAATGAGCAAGAAAAATATAATTTCGATTCAAGAAACTGAAAAAGAAAAAGTTGCTCTAAGAGAAAAAATCAACTTAGACAAACTTACGCTCGAGCAACGCTATGAGTATGCTAAAAACTTAATTGTTTGGCACCCTAAAATGAAACTTCTTTATCAAGAAATAAATAAAGTGCATGCTAATTTAACTTCATCAGAAGAACCTGAATGCATGTCTCTATTTGGTCCAACAAGAGTAGGAAAATCAACTATTGTAAAACAGTATCTAAAAAAACACCCACGTTTTGAAACTGAAGATAAAGTTTTTTCAATTTACACAAGAACTTATTCTAATGCAACAATTACTAAAATACCGGTTCTCTACGTAAAACAAATTGATGTACCAGCTTCAATCGGATCAATAATTAACTCTATGTTACAAAGTCTTGGCCATCCCTTTTCATGTTCTGGAACTCGGTTATACCAAGAGACATCACGACTTAAGCAATTACTTGTTAATTGTGGCGTTGAACTAATCATACTTGATGAGGTTCAGCATTTTATAGATAGAAATAAAAAAAGACTACTTTCGGACTCAGCAGATTGGTTGAAAGGTCTTATAATTGACACTAACATACCAGTAGTACTTATGGGTACTCTAGAGTCTGAAAAGATTTTTGTTAATGACCAACTACAAGGGCGATTTCGTAATAATCACCGTCTATTTCCCTTTAACTGTCACAGTGAAAATGAAAGAATTCAATTTCGAAAACTTTTACAAACAATTGATAACGGGCTCCCGTTGAAAGAAAAATCAAACCTATCTCATACTGGAACATGGGAACTGATTTATCTAGGAACAGATGGTAAAGTGGCTTTTGTTATGGACTTTGTCAGAAGATGTGTCGAGCAAGCTTTGCAAACGAAAATGGAATTCTTAGATCATAAAATTATGTTTAATACATACCAAAAATATTATTCTAGACTTGCTTTATGCGAATCCAATCCTTTCGAACCAAAATTTGACACTGATAAGTACTTTGACCTAGATTTTCACAGAAAAAATTCTGATTATACATATGGGGTTAAGACTAACAACAGAAGTAACCTCCACCAGAATATGTTTTCTGATTAAAATACGATGATTTAATTTCCTCTTCTAGTAGGTATACACAGTCTAACCCATCTTCCATGATAGCATCGTGACCTATTGCTGTTGTATATATACCATTAACTATACCCCTAAGAATCTGAGTGGGTTTTTTTGTTTGAGATAAAACCTTACCTAGGCTTTGCCAATCTTTATTAGGATATCCATAACATCTGTATTTAAGTTTAGGTGCTAATAGAAGTTGATGTAAGCAATTTACTACATCTTTAAGTCTAAAAAAGCTATTCATATATTGATCTATCCCCTTGCTATCTTCAAGAGGTATTAATAAACCTGCTTCTACCAATTCTCTTAAAAAACCTATTTTCAATATTTTGATTACAATTTCTACCAGAAATGACTGCTTGATTAGCTGGAACATTATAATCGAAACCCAAATCATATGAAAAGTTTGTAAAATAATAATCTACAGTGTACTTTTTTCTAAAATACTCTTTATAAGCTATGACCAGATCTTTTGACAATTCATTAAATAATAACTGATCGTTAAAGCTATCTTTAAAATAATTAAATAACTCCATTAGTTTAGAATAAAAACCATATGAATCTTTTTTTCTATAGGCCAAATGAAAAATATTTTTAGAGTTTAGTATGGAATATTCGGCCATGGTCAACATAAACTCTAGGTGATTGTGTTTTAAACTAAACCCATCATATATTTCGGGAAAGTAAATCTCACCCTCATACGGATTTTCGTGAATGTCAAATACTCTCCCTAGCCAAAAATTAAGTAGTTTAACATATGTTACCTCATCATTATCATTTAACGGCTGATCTTTATTTGTTAACTTTATCCTAAAGATTTTGTAGAACTTCTTTTGGTTAGTTACTAACGGAGAGTATTTTGGAAATCTAATATCGTGATAAATTAATTTACCACAATCACATACTCCTGAAAATAAATTTGTTAATTTTATAGGCTTATTACATAAACTACATTTATAATTTAGTAAGCAAGAGTGGATTGGGCAGGTTATTAATAGCGGAAACCTCCAATATATTCTTTCGTACAGGGATTCTTTTAAACATATTGGGCAGAATTTGATCAAATTCCCTACTCTTGTTAATCTATTAATAAATCGGTATTTATCACTTAATAGTTCATTTTGATAATAATTAATTGTCATCTTTCTGATATCTATCTTAGAAACGCCAGTTAGTTCAGATATGTATTCAAAAACCTCTTCATTATCTATAGTGCTTAACCCAATATTGTTTGTTACTCTATCCGGTAATTTTAAAACTCTTGTCCATTCCAAACCCAAATAACCGTTAGCCTGTCCAATTCTAAACAGGTAGCTATCAAGGCTCTCATATTCTAAGGGCTTAATTCTTACTAAAAAGGGTGTACTTTTTCTCTCCACTTTTAACCACCACTTAACGAATGCTTCGTTATTAAAATTAAGACCGGTTTTCACCGGCCTTAATTTTGCATATTCATTCATTGCTACCAATTATTATTTAACATCCTGTGGGTTGTTACCTTCTCTATTCCAGAACTTTATGAGAACCATTCCAGATCTTTTTGAGCACAGTCCAGAACTTTTTGATAACCCACACCATTTTTTATTCCCATCCAACCTACTCCACCGTCACACTCTTCGCCAAATTCCTCGGCTTATCAACATCACACTCACGGTATACAGCCATATAGTAAGCCAACAGCTGCAAAGGAATTACGGTAATAATAGGTGCCAGTACCGGGTGGGTTTTGGGAATATACAGCACTTGGTCAGCTACTTTTTCCACTTCGGTGTGGCCTTCCATGGCCAGGGCGATGACGGAGGCGTCTCTGGCTTTGACTTCTTTGATGTTGCTGACCATCTTCTCAAAGAGGCTTTGCTGGGTGGCCAGGGCTATTACTGGGATGTTCTCCACGATGAGGGCCAGGGTGCCATGTTTTAGCTCGCCGGCGGCGTAGGCTTCAGCGTGGATGTAGGAGATTTCCTTTAGTTTCAGTGAGCCTTCCAGGGCAACGGCGTAGTCTAGGCCGCGGCCGATGAAGAAGGTGTTCTCAGCTTGATGATATTTATGGGCAAATTCTTTAATGGATTCAATATCATCCAGGACTTCCTGGGCCTTGGTATAGATGGCTTTGAGGTCGTCCAGTATTTCTTTAATGTTGCCAGCCGCCAGGGTGTTGCGCTCTTGGGCCAGGTAGAGGGCCAGGAGGTACATGGCCACTAGCTGGGTGGTATAGGCCTTGGTGGAGGCTACGGAGATTTCTGGGCCGGCCCAGGTGTAGATAATGTCGTCTGCTTCCCGGGCCACGGAGCTGGCAATGACGTTGGTAATGGCCACCACTCTGGCACCACGGCGGCGGGCTTCTCTAAGGGCTGCCAGGGTATCGGCCGTTTCCCCGGATTGGCTTACCACCACCACGAGGGTGTCTTTATCCACCAGGGGGTTACGGTAGCGGAATTCTGAGGCAATATCCACTTCCACGGGTACACGTACCAATTGTTCGATGACATATTTACCCACTATTCCAGCGTGGTAGGCCGTACCACAGGCGGTAACGATGATGCGTTTAATATTTTGGATTTGCTGGGTGGTCATCTTTATTTCGTCCAGGATTACTCTGTCACCAGCATGGGAGATGCGGCCCTTGAGGGTATCCCTGAGGGCCCGGGGCTGCTCATTGATTTCCTTGAGCATAAAGTGATCATAGCCGCCCTTTTCTGCCTCTTCGGCATCCCAGGTTACTTTGAAAATATCCCTTTGGACAATATTTCCGGCAGCATCCCGAATGATCACTTGGTCTGCCCTTAGATCAACCACATCACCATCATTGAGCAGGTAGCAATTGCGGGTGTGCTTAAGTAAGGCTGGGATGTCCGAGGCCAGCAGATTCTCGCCCTCACCTAGTCCAACCACCAGTGGCATATCCTGGCGGACGGCAATAATACGTCCTGGTTGTTCTTTGGAAATGGTCATGATGGCGTAGGAACCTTCCAGATGGGCTACTGTTTTGTGTACCGCCTCCAGGAGGTCTCCTTTATAAAAATGTTCGATCAGGTGTGGAATAACCTCGGTATCCGTTTCGGACTTAAAGATATGTCCCATGGAAGTTAGCCATTCCCGTAGTTGCAGGTAGTTTTCAATGATGCCATTGTGCACCACGGCAACTTTGCCGTCGTTTGAGGTATGGGGGTGGGCATTGACATCGCTGGGGCGTCCGTGAGTAGCCCACCGGGTATGACCAATACCAATGGTGGCATCTAAGGCCCTGCCAGCCAAGGCCTTTTCCAATTCGGCCAGACGGCCCATTCTTTTTTCAACTTTCAAACCGTCCTTATCCAAAACAGCAATGCCGGAAGAATCGTATCCTCTATATTCAAGTTTCTTTAATCCATCCAAAATAATTGGAGTTGCAGGTTTGCTGCCTACATAGCCGACTACGCCACACATAAATGTCGACCTCCTTAAATAGTCATGCCGTAACCAACCTGGTTACGGCTTCATCTCTTTTGTTTAATTTCCCCGGATAATGACAACAAAATACCAGGGTGTAAAACATTTATAAAATGTCACCAATTGATCACCAACAAAGTTTGTACCAGAAGTTGCCTGCTGGTTTTGTTTTGCGTTGCGGCTGTGACCAAGCCGGAGGGCATCCGCCGAATTTTCGATACTCCCTCTCCTCGTCAACCCTAAAGGGTTCTGGCGCTAGTGTATTTAGTTGTAACAACCGTTATTCTGACGGCATCACCCCTTTCTAGGTTTAAATTACACGATTATCCTCGTGGGCAACATTAAATGCTGCCCACAATTTCAGTCATTTTTTCCACGATACGCTGCAGTTCATCCATATCCTTGCCTTCCACCATAATCCGAACCAGAGGCTCTGTGCCGGAGGGCCGGACTAGGATGCGCCCTTGACCTGCTAAATCCCGCTCAAAACGCCGAATGGCTTCGGAAATGATGGGACTGTTCATGACATAATTTTTATCCTTAACTTGCACATTTTTCAAAATCTGTGGGTATCTTTCCATTTGACCAGCCAGTTGGGCCAGGGGCTTGCCGCTTTCTTTTAGCACGGTCAGCATTTGTAAGGCGGTGATTATGCCATCTCCGGTGGTATTGTGCTCCAAGAAAATAATATGGCCGGATTGCTCCCCGCCGAAGCGAGCACCGGTTTCCAATAATTTTTCCAGCACATAGCGATCCCCCACCTTGGTTTCTGCCACTTCAATATCGCTTGCCTGTAAAGCCTTATGCAGGCCAAGGTTGCTCATAACAGTAACTACCGTAAGGTTCTTGCGCAATTTATTTTTGGCTTTTAGATGCTTCGCACACATTACCATTATCTGGTCGCCATCCACCAGGTTCCCCTGATGATCCACGGCCAGTACTCTGTCAGAATCCCCATCGTGGGCTAGCCCAATGTCCGCCCCTTGCTTAATAACCTCTTCCATCAGGGTCTCGGGATGGGTAGAGCCGCAATCCGCATTGATGTTTACTCCATCCGGTCGATGGAAAATCGAAATAACCTCTGCTCCCAGTTCGGCATATATTCTGGGCGCAACCTGATAGGCCGCACCATTGGCACAATCCACAACGATTTTTAAGCCCGTGAGATCCGTGGCAATTGTATTTTTAGCAAAGTTAACATATTGGTCCACAGCATCTTCCACATAGTACATCCGGCCCAGGTCTCCACCGATTGGCCTGGGCAGCTCGGCCTGATCATCCAGAGCCAATTTTTCAATCTGGTCTTCCAATTCATCGGGCAGTTTGTAACCACTGGGTCCAAAAAACTTAATGCCATTATCCTGCACCGGATTGTGGGATGCTGAAATAACAACGCCAGCCCCTGCCCCTAATTTCTTTGTTAAGTAAGCAATGGCCGGTGTGGGCAATACACCCACTTTATAGACATCCACACCTACAGAGCATATTCCCGCTACCAGTGCTGCTTCCAGCATATCACCGGAAACTCTGGTATCTCGGCCAATCATAATTTTTTTGGGATGCCCCTGCTGAGTAAGGACGTACGCTCCAGCTCGCCCCAATCTAAAGGCCAATTCCGCTGTAAGCTCGGTATTGGCAACTCCACGTACTCCATCGGTTCCGAATAATTTAGCCATTTACACTCTTTTCCCCCTATCCATTTGAGGAATCATTATACGTTTATTCATTTGGTAAGTCAATTTATAAGAATAGTATGAACAATAGCTGTTGTTGGTCCTTTGTCAAATTTTAGAAAAACCACCTCCCCTATTCCGTGCCTTTATTGGTTTGCTTGGTTTCATCGGCACCCTCCGGATTATCTTTATTCGGTGTATCTTTGGGTGATTCCGGCTCTGTTACAGGCTGTTTCGGTTTTACTTGAATGGCCACCTCAACCTTGCCCGGGATAAGATCCACTACGCCAGGGGGTAACTGCAGTGGCACATCTTTGATGGTATCTTTGGTGATACCCTCAATATGGATGGGTTCCGTGCTAATACTCTCTAACTTATCCAAAACCGCCTCCGGTGCATATACCTGCACATTCGTAGGCTGAGCAATAACCCGCACCAACTGAAAGTTTGCCTCGGGATTGCCTGTGTAGCTGGGCATTACGGTTAACATTCGATAAGGTAGGGACCGGGTCACCGGTACTAGTATTTTTACTTTCTCCGTTGTTGCTGTGAGCCCCGTGGGTAGGGGTACACTCTGTACTCGTTCCACATTTTGCGTGGCACCCGTTACATCTATATTAATCGTAATACTGGCTATGTTTTTTAATTGCGTGGCTGTACCGTGAACAAGCACCATGTTGGGTTCAATGACTGGTTCTAATGCGGTATAGCCATATTGGGCCTGCCCTTTTATTGCCGCTATAACGGGCAATTGTTTATGAATAAGCCGATCTGCTTTAATTTCTACCCGCACCGGGTTTACCTGAACCACCTGTAATCCGCTTGGTGCGGTTACCTGTACTGGGCGGCTGTTGACCCCTTCCTGAAGATTACTTAAATCGACCGTGGCTTGAAAATCCTGGCTCCTGACACCGGATAACTGGATGATATTTTTCCCCTGGACACGAACCACAACATTTTTGGGTAATTCACTGATGATTAGGTCTTGGGCTATGGTGCCCCGGGTATCTAAGGCCACACGAAATTCCTGTTCCCTGCCAGGGTTGTGGACGATATTCACGTATAGCCAGAGAATAATGGCCAGTGCTAAAGATAGCAACAACATCGTTTTGTTGCTAAGTTTAAGGCGGCGAATCATTCCCCATCCCTCCTTAATACCCCGCCCAGTGTGCTGCTAGTCTTGGGTTCCAGGGCATCCATTAATTTTTGCTTGAGGGTAGATTCGTCTAACATACGATCTAAAACGCCATCGATGGCCAAAGAAATCGTCCCGGTTTCCTCCGATACAATGATCGCCAGGGCATCCGATACCTCTGAAATACCAATTCCCGCCCGGTGGCGGGTACCCAGTTCTTTACTGATATCCGGGTTTTCAGAGAGTGGTAAAAAGCAGGCAGCCGCTACCACACGGTCACCCCGGATAACCGCAGCACCATCATGCAGGGGTGTATTCGGAATAAAAATATTAACCAAAAACTCCCCTGAAACGATGCCATCCAACTTAACTCCTGAATCAATGTGTTCTTCTAGGCCAGTAACTCTTTCAACAATAATGAGGGCACCCATTTTGTTTTTTGTCAAAACGGTAATGGCACGTACCACTTCATTGATCATCCTGCTTCTATCTGCTTCCTTCAGCGTACTCATTGATCTGGCAAAAAACTTCCCCCGTCCTAGACTTTCCAAGGCCCGTCTAAGTTCTGGCTGAAAAACAATGGGCAAAGCCACCACCAGTCCGGTCATAACTTGTTGCAGCAACCAGTTTAGGGTGTTCAAATGAAACCAACTGGTAACAGTGGTTGCCACCAACAGCACCACTAAACCCTTAATCAGTTGGACAGCCCGCGTACCTTGAATAATTCTCATAAACCGGTAAAATACATAGGTCACCAGGAGAATGTCCAAGATGCTAGTGAGATTTATAATGTCAAGATTCAGCGCCTTTAGTGATGGCAGCAACTGGCACTCCCCCTCTATCTGATATTTTTTAGTATTTCTAAAATCGCTGGGCTAATCCACGAAAAAGTACACTTGATCTTTTTCGCTATTAATTTTCATTAACCTTCTGGTTGGAATAATGAATTATTTCACTACCTGCATTGGAAAAGCTTGGCTCACTTGCCTGTGACCTTAAAAAAGCCGGAGGCTATTGCCCCCGGTTCACAGTCCTTAGGCAAAAAGTGATAATTGCTCCTCCTCGCCCAATTGTTCGATTTCAAAGGGGTCCAGGTCGTGGAATAAGGCCCGGCTGATTTCCTTTTCCTTGGTCATGACGGCAATAGAAGGATCCTTGGTGGGGCGCAGCCGACAACTGTAAATAACCGGGAAATGGTCCTTTAAAAACTTTCCTTCGGCATGGGCCGTCAGGGCAATGATTTGGAAACCAAGTTGTTTGGCAATAAAAAATACCGGTGCCAGCACATGGTCACTGGAGGCCTTGCCAAAGGGGTTGTCCACAATGACCACCCGATGGTTCCCCTCTCCCCGGCGAATATGCTGACGCTTTTCTGCCAGGTAATTGAGAATCCCCAGGAACAGGGTCATATTTTTACTCCACTTTTCCCCGCCGGACCATTTTTCCGTTCTGGGCCATTCGGTAAAGGTCGTGCTGACGTGGCTATCGCTGTTGACCTTGCGGCAGCGTATTTTGATTTCCTGGCTGGAGTCAATGACTTGTAAAAGCTGCTTGGGATGCAGCCAGTTTTCTATTTGTTTTTTAATCCTGGCCTCATCTTCAAAGCCCTGATCCGTTTTATACTTTTCCTTCTCTAATTCTTGAATCATCCACTCCAGGTGTTTGCGCAGCTTTGCTTTGCCCTCCTGCTCCTGCCAATTGGGCACAGTAAAGTCGTATATTTGCTTTCTCCGATCCTCTATTTTCACCACGGTCATTTTAGGGATGGTCAGCAGTTCTTCACAGATGCGTATGAGATGCCCATGCAGGTGGGCGACAAAATGCTGTACCTGCTGGTCAAGGGTACGCAGGTGTTCCTCCAAAATATGGGTGGCGGCCCGGATACGCTCCTGGAGTTGCTCACCCCATTCCTTGATATCGGGGTATGTGGTCTTGAGCCGGATGCCGTTTAAGGATTGCTGCCTGGTCTTTTCATCCCGAATGTCCCGGCTGCAGTAATCCTCAAAATGCTTTCTGGCCTCTGCCACTATTTTTTGCTGCTCAGCCACCCTCTTTTGGCTAAGTTCCAGTTCCTTGATTAAACTATCGGTAAATTCCAGGCGACGGTAGGGATATTCCTGCAATTCCTTTAAGCTAAGGGCATACCCTTCTATTTCATCCTGTTGGTAATGGTAAATACCCTGGGCCACTTCTAATTTTCGCTTTACTTGCTCCAACTGTTGTTGCAGGATTAGTAACTCCCTTTTTCTCTGGCCTAATAGGCTTTCTTCAGTTGCCAAGCGGTTTTTCTCCTGGATCAATTCTTCCTGAACCCGCACCAGGCTGCTTTGGCCAAATTCCACCACCGATACCAAACCAAATCCTGCCTGATAATGCTGTATTTCGTTATCTATGGTGGCTCCTTGAATACCCCATTGAGTATATCGGCTTTGATAGCCTTTTTCTGCTTTGTCTAATGCCGCGGCAGCTTCCTTTCTTAGTATGACCAACCGATCAATCTCGACATCTCCACCGGGTGGAAACAGCATTGCTTGATCAATATTTTCGCCAAATTGGGTCAGGTGCGTATGGCTTTCCCTGGTTAATCGTGAGATTTCTTTTTCCAGGGCCTGTATCTGTCGTTCCAGGGAGGTTCTATTTTCTTGCCAGCCCGCCAGTTTAGCCGCAACCCCATGCCTTTGTTCCTTTAACAATTCGAAGGAGATGGCCGTGGCCTGTCCCTGAACCGGCCGCACCCTTTTGTACTCCTCTTCGGCCTGCAGTGCAATCAATGTTCGATCAATATCCCGCAATCGTTCCTGTTGACGGTCTAACTGTTGTTTTAAACCCTCTGCCTCCTGCTTTTGACCTTGCATCTTTTCTGTCAGGGCTCGGCACCGGAAACCTGCTTGCTCCAGGAGATTCACAGAATGTACTCGTTTTTCCTCCAACTTCTGCCACTTGATACCCTGCTGCAGCCGCTGGGATAAATGATTTTGTTCCTGTTCCAAAATTCCCTGCCGGATAACAGCCTCCTCCAGCCGCCGCTCCTGTTCCAGATACTGCTTCTCCCTGGCCTGAATTTCATCCCTCAGTCGTTGGCAGTGCCCTTTCGCCCGCTCCACCTCTTCCTTGAGGGGTTGGTAAATCCTTTGGTGATCGTATTCCTGCCAAAATTGCCGCATGCTATCCGCCAGGGCTTGCCACTGTTGTTTTCTGTCCGTGCAGGCTATCCTTTCAGCGGTTACTTCCGCGGCTAGTTTACTTTGTGCCTCAAGCCAGGCCTGAAAGTTCTCCTGTTGCGAAATCTTAGGCCAGCGTGCCGGGGTAACTTGGCGAAGTCGTGCTGACTCTCCGGTGGCGGCCAACTTCCTGGCCTCCTGTTCACTCAGGATAAAGATGGGGTGCGTCCAGTGATCTCCCTGCTTCTCCAACTGCTTCTGTAATTTCTCCAGCTCCCCCTGGCTTACCACCAACGAAACGGGCCAAAGAGGGTAGTGCTGGTAAAGTTGCGCCATGCTCAGTTGGTCATGCTCTTCCAGATATAGGGAGGCAAAGGAGGTACCCAGTTGTAAAGAAGGGAAAGTGCCCTGACCCCTTTGCAGCCATTTTTCCAGGGCTGGATCGGCTGTGAAAACGCTGTTGTCTTTATACAGATCATACAGACGCAGCATTACCCGCTCCTGTTCCAGCAATTTCTCCTGCTGCACCGTTAGCCGAGCCAGTTCCTCCTCCAGTCTGTGTTGGACCGTCGGTTGGCGCAGATAAAGGGATTGGATTTCCTGATCCTGGGGCGACAGTAAGTAAAGCCGTTCCAGCAGAATCTTTTCCTGCCTTTGTATAGCTGTCCGTCGTTCCTCGGCCTGGGTTAGGTTCCGGTTGGCGGTGGTCAGTTCCTGCTGTAATTCCTTTATCAGGCTGCGCCACTGAACCTTACTTTCTTTGCCGGTTTTGATTTGTTGGATCATTTCTTGTAAATCCTGGGCCACCTGATCCGAGCGTTCTTTCCATAGGGGTATTTGCTGGGGGACGGTTTCCCGTCGCGGGTCATCTAAAACTTCTTCCTGTATTTGCTCCAGTTGTTCTCCGATATTCTTCAAGTCCCTACCTAGACCCGCTTCTTCCACCCTGGCCTGCTGTAATTGGCCACGGCTTTGCTCCAGTTCCTGTTCCAGGCCATGGGCCTTTGACGAAATCTCCCGTTGCTGGGCTTCTGCCAGTCTTTGTTGCTCCACGATGGCCTCTTCCTGCCGATCGTAATGATACCTTAGCCCAGCCAATATTTGGTTTAACTCCCCGTTCAGCCGCTCAATATCCGGCGATTGTGCCAGGTTGGCCAGTTCCCACTCTAGGAAGGATAAATGCTCTTGCTTTTCCGTTCGTTGTGCCTGCAGCCGGGCAAACTGCAGGGATACCAGTTGATGATGACATTCCTGATATTGCTGGTTTTTTACCTCTTTGGCCAGACCCAGGGTGTCTAACTCCCTTTGCAATTGGGCCTGTTCCTGTTGCAGGTGAGCAATCTTGAGGGATGCTTTTTTCCGCTGGTGGTATTGCTCTCTCTCCTGTAAATCCTTTTCTGTGGCCGCTAGGTCCTGCTGCTCGGTCTCTGCCAAGGCAATTTCTTCGGCTACCCTTTGAAAAAGTCCCTTAGCCCGGGCCTTTTGGTGCAGGAGGGCTGCTTCTTCCCGGGCCAATGCCCCGTACCGCTCGATGATGCGGGTAATTTGCTCGGTCACCTGACGATATTCCTTTATTTGTTCCTGCAAGGACATATATTCCCGAAACTGATGCCGCTGGTTATCAAATGTCTTGGCAAAATCCTTGGTACCATTGCCAGCCATGCCCTGCTCCACCACCGGAATTAAGAGATTGTCCACCAGTTGCCCGGTGGTCTTGCAATGGTCGAAAAATTTTTCCACATCTCCTTCGGAGCTGTTGATTTTGATCATGGCTTCCCATTCCGAGCTGACAATTTGAAACTGTTTTTCCAGGTACTGTTGATATTCCTGTTTGGTGGCAAAGGTTTTGGCGTTCATGGAACCGGCGGCCATTTTTTGATAATACTCTTTCATCTCATCCCGGTTGGCCGGACGTTTCCCGCTGCCATCCTGCCGGACAAAGGGCAGCAATTCAATGCGTCCCTTATCCCCGGCGGGATAATCATAGGCATAGAGCAGATATTCCAGACCTTCCTTGCCCATATAGAAGGTGATACAGGTTAGGGCATAATGACGAGGGGAGTGATCCAGCAGCCACTCTACGGCGATGTGGGCGGGTGACCCGGTCACATCCAGGGTATCCCTAACCTTGCGATCCGCCAGCACTCCGTTGGGCACCATGGCCTGAATCACACTCTGGATAAATACGGTTTTACCACCGCCATTTTCCAGCAAGATGGCACCGTTATGGCCATCAAACAAAAATAGTTCATCATTGTAACGCTTATTCCCCTGTTCATATTGTACGTTGGTTAAGCGGATTTTTGAGATGGCTGGCATGGCTATTCATTTCCTTTCACTTGGTCGTACTGGTACATAAAGGCCAGAATACCCCGGTTGTATTCTAAGTCCATAAAATAGCGCTGAATAATGATTTTAGCCTTTTCGGTCAGCACCAGTTCGTCATTGCCCTGTTCCAGTACTAAATCCTGATCCTTGAGAAACCGGATAACCCTTTTTAAAAAGCCCAGCCTGCTCTGCTGCTTACTGTCCTGACGTTTGGCCGTCTCCTTGAGATCGTCCAGGGCTTCCCAGTATTCAATAACACCGTTCCAGTTCCACTCACTTTCCTGTTCCAACTGAGCCAGTTCTTCCGGGCCGTGTTCCTTCAGGGTGTCCATGCGCTCCCGAATCTGGACCAGCCATTCCCCCAGGGGCAAAAAGTCCCTGGTCGCTTCACTGGTTTCGTAGCTATCGTAAAAGGCACCAAACAACACAATGATGCAAAAGTACATCATATAAATATCCAGGTTGGTTGCTTGATAACCAAAATATTCCCGTCGGATATAGGCATTTTTCACATGAAAGATCGACTGCCCGGATTTAGGCAGCAAAAAGAGGTGCTCCGAGGTTTTGATGATCACGCTATCCGTTTCTGCAGCAAAGGAATCGATTAAACTGCGTACCTCACTGCTGGTTAGGTAAGAGCGAAAAACCTCTTCTTCTTCGGCAACTTTCCCCCGTTGGATTAAATGAACCAGTACCCGAAAGGCCTGTTCAATATCATCACTGTGAAATTGCATCTGGCTTCATCCTCACCTGTAAAATCATTTCTTGAATTTCATAACGTTGGGTCGGCTGCAGGAGGGATTCCTTCTCCTGTACCTCGATGGCTAAGGCTTCGGGCCAACTGGCCATGATTTCATCCAGTAGGTTGGCAGCCCGATCCTCCCGGTCACCGGCAGCTGCCTTGACCGGTGAATATTGGTGCAGCAGGAGCCAGAAATCGTAAAAAGAGCGATGCTCTAACCAGTGCCGCCGGTCTTCCTGTTGCCCCAATGCGGCTGCTACTTCGGATAATTTTATAAGAGTGCGTTCCCCCATTAATTCTCGAATAAAGCCGGCAATGGCTTTATAGTTAGCCCGTTGGAATAAGAAAAAGGATTCTTCGTCCAGATCGGTGGCGGCCTCCGGAAAATAACCGGTCTCCCACTCTTCCTCTGCACCGGCTTTATTGAGCCGTTGGGGAGCAAAAACTTCCAAAGGCGACCAGCTTTTTTCCAAATGTGGTCCCAGGAATGGCCTTACCAGCCCCTGGACCGCCAGGGTTGGCAGCGGAGAGGTCATCACCCTGGAGGTAATGTCCTGGTTAAAGTTAAACGCTGTCAGCCCGGCATGATAGAGGGATTCCCTGGCGGCCTGCATGGCCTTGCGTTTTAAACTGATGCTTTCATCCAGCAGGGTACGGTGCTGGTGATGTACCATTTCTAGTTCCTTGGCAATCTCTATGAGCAATCCATAGGCTTGGCGCTCCTTTGCGGAATGCAGCTCATACTCAAATTTCTTTTTGGTTTCCAACACGAAACCATGCAGTTCATTAAATTCCTCATGTTCACGGGCCAATCGGGCATGAATTTCATCCAGCATTTTCACATACTTGCTTTGGGTCTCATGGGAAATGATGTTACGCTGCACCTCATGGTTTAACTGCAGCATTTTGCGTCGCAGTTCCTCCACCGCAATACTCATCTCGTCGATTTCCCTTAAAGCACCATTCAGTTCTCCCTTTTCCAACTGCTTGCGCAGCACCAATTGATTAATGGAAAGATGAAATTCACTGTAATACTCCTTGGTGGCAAAAATCAGTTCCAAGCCCCGCTCGGTTAGGCGATAATATTGGATATTTTGGGCCAGGTTGGACTCCCGCACCTCCAGCAGGGAGTAATAGATCTGCTCCCGCCGTCTTGTTTCCCAGTTATAAAAGGATTTCTCCTTCTTTTTACCCGAGGCATCCCGAAAGGTTTCGATCATTTCCCGGGCGATTTTTAAAAAACCTGCTTCATCGGCGGCAATTGGCCCTGTGGCATTTACTGCCTGTAAATATTGGGCCAAATCCCTTACCGAGGTCTGGCGTCGTCTGGTTAACATGCTCTCAAAGAAAAACAGCAGGGCTAACAGGCCCAGGCTGAACCAATCGATGGGGTTGCCCCTCTGATCCTTGCCCAATTTACGATCCAATTCATAGAGGGGTTCAAAAATCGCTAAACGATTCATTCTTTCCCGGTAGCCCCGGGTTAAATCCTTTAGTCGCTGATCCACGGGTAATTTCTCCCTATCGTTTTTATTTCTTCTGTGCTTAGGGCCTCCTGGGGCAAATAACATCCCCTCAGCAACATCTGTTGCAGTCTTTCCTGCTCCGGCAAAGAAAAATGCGGCAGAAATTGAGCCAGAGCCTCATCATTGGCCCTTTGATTATCCTTGCCCGGCTGATCAGCCTTGCTTAACAGGGCTTGGTAAAAGGGGCGGGCTAGCTGCACCGGCAGCCTTTGCTGCAGGCTGTACCAGATCCCGATCCCTTCATAATCAAGGTCACCAAAATAATGAAAAGTGTGTTGTTGACTAGGTGATAGTCCGGTCTGCTGATAAAACAGAGCCAACCCGGTAATGACGGCTTTCCCCCGTCCATAGACTAACGTGGTAAAACTTTGCTGCTGGTGAAAATCCCCAAACAGGGCGTGGAAAGCCGTTTTGTTTTCTACGATAAGATGAAGGTGCTGTTGTCTGTTGGTTCGCCAGAGGTCGGGCTGCAAAGCCCAGACCAGTGGCTCCGGGGCGGGACGAATACCCAGCAACTTATCTCCTAAGCCAAGCCGCTCTAAAAGCTCCTTGCCCCCAGACTCATCGTACCATTTCTCATCGCCCATGACCTGGTATGATCGCTCCGGTGCCGGTACCAAGTCCCCTGGCAAGCCATACTCCTTCAAATAGGCATCTACTTTTTCCACCCAGGGCAGGTCCTGTTGCCAACCCTTCGGACCGCTTTTATAATAAAAATCCAGTTTTATCGCAGGATGTAATCGTAGGCGTAAACGCTGCAGTTCCCGGTAAAAATCTTGATGCAGGGCCGTCTGGCCAATGTGATATCGATAGGCCAAGGCTGGGGTCTTATGGTTATAGCCCCGGGTCTTCACTGGTATCAATAGTCCCGCTGCCTCTAACTTCTCTACGGTATGAGCAAAGGCGGGGTATTCCACCGAGGCATCAAAAAGGTTTTGCAGTGTAGACAAATCGACGGTCTTCTTTTTATATTCCTGTAAAAATTGATAAAGCCTTTGCCAGACCTGTGCATTCAGCTTACTCACCACCCCGAAATTACTTTGCAAGTTATTTCTATTTTCTAGATGCAAGAAACATATTCCTACAATTTTTTTGTTATATTTACTGGTAATTGAGGATTCGGTTACCTGTGCTATAATACAAAATAAAAGCAGCGTCACTTGCTGCTTAATCGTAGTTGCAACATTCCCATGTTAGCTAACGTTTCACATTTCCATTATCATCTGGGTAATGTTTTTGACCGTTTACCGTCCTACTATTAAGGAAAAATCAGACACGCCTTCAGATCTTTGCCGATAACCGTTCGTATTAAGTTGGAGGTGAAAACTTAAAAGGAAAGGGGGAATGAAAGAAGTGTTGAACGATAAAAAGCCAAGTTTTTGGGTGATTATCTTCTCCATCATCCTCGTATTCGCAGTGGGAATGGAATGGCTGGTTCATCCAAAGGATAAAGAGGCAGATGAATTAGAACAAATTACTCGTTTTGCCCGGGAAGTGATTAACCGGGATATCGCAAATTATGAAGCAAACCCGGCCGTGAACATTATCGACAGTAAGATAACCCGCCTGGAGTTGGTGAAAACCTTTGAAAAATTGTCCGATACACCGATTGACGTATATGCACTGGAATACCGCCTACTTCCTAAGGATTTGGCTAAAGTGGTATTGGCCGGCGGCATACAGGTCGATGAACTTGGTTGGCTCAAGGAAACTAGCAGCATGGGCAGTCCACTCCTCGTTTTATCCCGAAATAACGGTTCCGTAGAACAGCTTGGAATTCTCTGGACAGTAGCAGTGAATGAGGATGGTGGTTTGGAACCATCCGTAAAAGGATTACTAAAAAAATAAAGATGAAAGGTCACATACCTGGCAGGACAACGTTCGAACCCAGTCATTCATGATTTCTTCTGACACATTCTCTTCCGTAATATTGGCAACAACAGCTTGTGTTCTAGCCCTTTCAACAGCCACTTTAAGAGCTAATCGTTTATTCTCCTTCTCTGCCGTTGCAAGCTAGACCCCTGATTTTATTCGCATCCTTTCTCAGCACAAAATTTTAATTTTAGCATTTATGGAAATCGGGCAAATTTGCCTAAAAACACGAACAAATTCTATTTAGCAGGAACGTTTTTGACATTTTATCGTCCTTATATAATATAGGTATATCAAATATTTCTATAAGGGGTAAATGACCGTGAAAAGGATTATTTTGCTTTGTTTTTCTTTATTGCTTATCACAAGTTTTTCCCACTCCATGGCCCATGGCAATCCTGCTAATGAGGAATCCCCCATCGGGAAAGTTTCCGGCAAGGTATTGTTTGTGCCTTTGGATGAAAGGCCAGTCAGTTTGGATTATGTAACCCAAACCATTGGCGGGACCGGGGTAGAGGTAATTACACCGCCCAGAGAATTACTGTCCAATAAAAGAATTGCCGCGAATACGGACAGACTTTGGCAGTGGGTCCTGGAACAGTGCCCCCAGGTAGACTATCTGGTAATGGCCAGTGATAACATGATTTACGGGGGGCTTATTCCCTCCCGCATCCACTCCCTTGATATCCAAACCCTAACCAACCGGGTGGCTAATTTCTCCAAAATCAAGAAAATTAATCCCAAGGCAAAGGTTTATATTTTTACGACGATTATGCGTTCTCCCAGGGAAAGTGGCAGCACCGAAGAACCGGATTATTACCTTACTTATGGCAGCAAACTATTTCAGTACAGCGCTTTACTGGACCGAGCGGATTTGGGAGCGCTAACTCCGGCAGAAGAGAAAAGGTTTGCTCAACTGCAGGCGGACATACCCCAAAGCATCCGCAGTGATTGGTTTAACCGCAGGGCCAGAAACCTGAATGTTACCAATCAATTAATCAGCCTTAATAAAAAGGGTATCATCGACTACATGGCCCTCACCCGGGATGATTGTGCCGTTCATTGCGCCAGTCACCATGACTTCCGCAGGCTGCAGGGTGCCTTTACGGGAATGCCCCAGAGTCAATTTATTACCTTCCCCGGAGCCGATGAACTGGGCATGGTATTGCTGACCAGGGTAACCAATGAGTTAGCCGGGGTCAAGCCAAAGGTATATATTCAATATGCACCGGGGGCTGGGGGCAACACTCTGCCCGGTTATGAAGACCAACCTTTAGCGGTCACCGTTCCGGATCACATTATTGCTGCCGGTGGCATCACCGTGGCCAAGCCTGCCGAAGCCGACCTGATCCTCGGTGTCAATAGCCCGGAGAATGGTGTCACCAAAGAGGCGGCTACTGCCCACAATGTGATCCAAAACAGACCCAGCACGGTAAAATTTGTTGAAACCCTGCAAGGCTTTCTGCAGCAAAACAAAAAAATTGCCGTTGCTGACATTGCCTTTTCCAACGGAGCTGATAATACCTTCATGTCCCTACTGGAAAAGGAAGAAATGCTGCCCCATTTTAAGGCCTACTCCGGCTGGAACACCTGCAGCAACAGTGTCGGCTATGCCCTGGGTCAAGGCATGCTGGCCGATTATATGGATATCGAGCTGCAGCAGAGGCTCCTGACCATTCGATATTTGGACGACTGGGCTTATCAGGCAGATATTCGTCAGGCTGTAGAAAGGGAAATCCTTTTACCCTTTGGCTATGACCGAAATAATTTAGGCCCACTGGAAGCTCAGGTAAAGGAAGAAATAAAGACACGGTTGCAGACCTTTGCTGATAACCATAACTTAAACGCTAAGGTACAAGATGTTTCCCTGCCCTGGCATCGAGCCTTTAATATTAAGGTTGAGCTGGAAATTTAAAGGGAGTGTCACCTGCTGCTTAATCACAGCAAGTGACACTCCTCTTCTTAATTATTTTAAAAATTAATCGGTATCGCCATACCCAATAACGACTGATTGGCCGGTCAAAGCATCAATATATGTGACACCCGCTTGAGGTTTTGGCATATAAACCAGATAAGGGGCTGGTGCCCTCTGCCCGAGCCATTCAGGCCAGAAGTAGGTCAAGGATAGGGGGTGGGTTTTTAGATACTCGGCTTTAGCAACTTCAGCGGTGACAATCCCTTGCTTATCCGGCAGCCTTACAGAAGTATCCAAACCACCTTTGGCATAGCCTACTACCTCACCCGTTAAATTATTGATCGAAACAAAATAGCCCCCATCACTGACTGGAATTCCCTGATATAGGGGGTAAAACGAAAAATGACTGACTGGCTCCGGTAGCTCTTCTTTGTTCCTTCGTTTCTGATCAAACCAGGCGATCGTATCAAAATCATAGGATACTAAATCCATTTCTGTTGAACCGACAGCCAAATACCTTTGTATAAATTGCAGGGCTCTTTGCCGAATTAACTCTTTGGCAACCCTCTCTTCTTTAACTGCCTTTGAGTGATCTTGCACGCTTAAACGCAAAACTTCTCCGCTAGCCGCAACAGTCTGTAGGTGTACATACTTCATGTCGTTTCCGTCCTCGGGCTCATTGGCAGTGCTCCAGGAAAAGTCTTTATATTTCGTAGCTCCTTGGAAAGTATCTTTATGTTCATGAATATGATTAAACGCCATCGTTCCCATGTCCATCTTAAATTCTTCGACCAATACTTTAGCCGCTTCTTCCTTGGTCTGTGCCAAAAGTTGCTTCCCTGCACCACTCAATTGCACCCTCTCCGATTGGCTGGCCAAATTCCCCATTTCCTGTACAGGTTCACCGGATAAGGCATCAATCGAACTGGCATGCACCGGCGCATACATAAGAACGGGACGAGTCTCCCTTGATTCGCCCCTCATGCCGAATTGCAAGGGTTGACACTGTATGTAGTTCAGTTTCATTTGTATCATTTGGTTAAATATATCCGTGGCTTCTTGCTGGCTGATGGCTTTGGCCGGGTCTGGAAAGACACTGGTATCTAAATTGTCCATTTTTTGTCGGTAATAACCGGTTATATGCCCAGCGGCATCCACGTCTACCCTTAGTGCTTGATTCAAAAAGGGTATCCCATTCACTAAATAATCAAAGCTTACCGTCCTTGCACTCCACCGTATTTCGTTACCCTCACTATCACTACTTGAACTACCACTATAGCCTAATTGCTCATTCATTTGGTAGAGGTCTGCCTTGTCCCCCAGAACCCTCTTAATAAATTGAGCTGCCTGCTGCTTGGCGAATTCCTGTGACGGCAGTTTTTCCGTGGCCCACTCAGGAATTGACATGTCAAACGTACAGAGTTCATCGCTGTTGGCAGCAAAGGTTAATCTGGCACTGGCTGCATCGATACCGGAGCTTCCCGGCGGAAGTTCTTGATAAAAGTGCCATATCCAAATGCTGTCTGTTTCAGAGTTTCCTACAAATTGAAGGGTTAGTTTTTTCAGCTCCGGCAGTATCTGATAATATTTTTCCAGCATCCTCTGTTGTGAATCTGTTAACTCAACCCCCGTGGCAATAGTTGCCTCCTTCGAATCAGCTTCAGTTTTTGCTATCTGGTTTGTTTGTTCCATCCTTTCCGGCACGGCAACTTGGCTACTTTCACTTGCCGCCGCCATAGAGGTCATCAGCAGACCCATGGCCAGAACAACTCCGGCTACCATATGCTTAGTCAATTTCGCTCCCCCCATGTTTTTATACCATTATAACCCATCCAGGGATAACCTTTAATAACTTTTATAGGCTTTCTTGTAGTAAAATTTTAAGTAACCCCAAAATTCCCTTTCGCTCGGTGCTAACAATCATTCCTTCCGCATTGGAATCTACCGCAAATGATAGAAGTTTATTGTCATCCCCTTCAAAATTGATTTGAAAATCTACAAGAGGTTTTTCCTCTCTTTCGTCTAAGTAATGATTAAATATAAATTTTTAGGAGGTATTGCTTTATGAAGAGAAACTTCTTACTTATTCTTTTGGGTTTGTTAATGATAGTTTTCCCATTTAGCACTCAAGCACTGGCAGCGGATCAGACAGTTACGGTAAATCCCTTGCCCTTGAAATTTTTTATTAACGGCAGTGAGAAAACCCCCACGGAGGGACAACCCTCCTTTATCCATCAGGGTACCACCTATGTGCCCCTGCGTTTTGTGACAGAATCCTTAGGCCAGTCGGTAAAATGGGATGGCGATACTTTAACGGTGTGGATTGGTGAAACACCGGCTATGGCCAAGCAAAAAATTGTGGTTGGCTGCGACCCTACCTTCCCACCCTTTGAGTCTTTGGAACCAAACAATAAATATATCGGTTTTGATATTGACCTAATGCAAGCTGTCGCTAGGGCTGAGGGCCTGGAGGTAGAATTTAAAAATCTTTCCTTTGATCAACTTTTTTCATCTTTGCTGGCTGATCAAGTGGATGCCGTGATTTCTGGTATCAGCATCACCGAGGAACGAAAAAAGCGGTTTTTATTTTCCCAGCCCTACTTTACTTACGGGCAAGTCATTGCTGTAAAATCCAATAACAGTAATATAAACAAACTATCTGATTTGGCCGGTAAAAACCTTGCTGTACAAGGTGGTTCCTATGCCTATGATTTGGCTGAACAACAGGTCTCGGCTAAGCTGCACCCCTTTGACACCGTTGAACAGGTCCTAGCAGAATTAAAAAATGGACAAGTCGATGCCGCTATCTGCGATTTCCCCTCCGCTAGCGCATATATTCGTGCTAATACTGACATCAAGTTATTAGGTGAATTGATTTCCCCAGAGGACATGGGTATTGCTGTGGCTCAGAACAAACCTGAACTCCTGAACCAGATTAACAACGGTTTACAAAGGATTATAGAAAGCGGAGAGTATGCAAAAATTTATCAGCAGTGGTTTGGCGATAACACCTGGCACACTGCTTCATAGTTATTCAACCATGGTGCCAGACACCATGTTGAATATTAGGGGGTATTTGTATATGAAAAGAATCGGTTGGGCTTTATTTGCAGCAGTATTTATCTTCTTTCTATCGCTCATCGTCATTGCTCCCATCATTTCAAATATTGGATACAGTTCGGTAGAAGGTTCCTATCATGCTGCAACACATGCCCTTTTAATTTCGCTACTATTTACTGTCATCGTTTGTACAATGATGATTATGGAAGAAATTAATCTTATTAAAGAAAAATTAAATAGTCAAGGCGATTCCGCACCTCAAAGTAACGATGTACTTCGGGAAGGAGGTTAACCATGAGGAAACCCTTGGCCTTTGTGTTCATGCTTTTGCTGGCACTCGTACTTGTTTCTTGTACAAAGGTTGGAGACACGCCGCAACCCACGGTTTCTCCATCAAAAGATGCAACGGTTAATAATGCAAACCTTATGAGTGATACGGCTGGGAAATTGGGAATTACGCATCAAAACTATCCGAAAATGGATGGCTCTACCTCAACGCTTTCAATTGTTCGGGCCATCAATAAAGCTCTCTATCAGTATTATGAAAATGACAATTTTCCTGAAACAGCAGCAAAAACAGTCCCTTCCTATCAAGCACTGATAAACGGTGAAGTGGATATGATCATTGTACCCTATGCCTCTTCGGATGTTCTGGACCTTGCAAAGGACAAGGGCGTAGAACTTGAATTTTTCCCAATAGCCGCTGAGGCACTGGTATTTATCACCCCCATCGAAAACGAGACGGAAAATATAACACTGGAGCAGTTACGCAGCATCTACCTCGATTATGGCATAACAAATTGGACTGAGTTAGGTGGCCCTAACCGTAAGCTTGTGCCGATTTGCAGAAATTCGGACAGCGGCAGCCAATCACAGATGGATAACCTTGTTTTAGACGGTAAGAAAATGCACTCCGCCATACAGAAAAATTATGTGGAGTTAACCATGGAGGGTATGCTGGAACAAGTGGCTTTTTACCATCATGGCGGACTAAATGGCAGCCCCACAGACAGCTATGCACTTGGCTATACGCTATACACTTATTTAAAAAGCATGGGGGAAATGACCGGGATCGATGAAAGGTTGAAGATTCTCGCATTTGAAGGTTTCGTTCCCACGGAGGAAAGCCTAGCAGATGGTTCATATTCTCTTACGGATGGTTATTATGCGGTGGTGCGAAAGGATTTGCCGAAAAACCACAGTGCCAGGATTATCATCAACTGGCTGAAAAGTGATGATGGAAAGGCTGTTATAAAAGGACTGGGGCTTATTCCTTATGAATAATACTCTAAAAAGATTAATTTTATTTTTTATCACTGTGGTATTTTCCTCCATAATCTTACAATATGCATATAGTTATTTTTTTGCAGATGGATTCATTGCACGTACGCTAATCTTTATATTTGTTTCTGCTATATCTTATAAATACATTATTTATAAGAAAATGTAAAAAATATATTTATGAGTTGCTGAACATTATTCTTATATTGCATCACCGTGGATTTCTGTGAACCATGTAGGGGGACGACTCTGTCCACCCGTTTTGGGGCAACGATACATTCCTTATACATAATGCAACACTTGCTAACAGCAATAACAAAAATAACAATAAGCCCTTGTCTTTGCCAACAGGCAAAACAAGGGCTTTGATTAGCTGTTTACTTTGGTTTCTGGCAGTAGACCATAGGCCATACTGTCGGCTAGGGCCTGCCAGCTTGCTTCTATGATGTTGGTGGAAACACCGACTGTGCCCCAGTTCTTTTTGCCGTTGCCGGTTTCGATAAGAACGCGAACCTGGGCTTCGGTTCCTGCCTTTTCTTCCAGCACCCGAACCTTGTAATCCAGCAGACGCATACCAGCCACTTCAGGATAAAAGGTTTCCAGGGCTTTTCTTAAAGCGTTATCCAGGGCGTTTACCGGACCGTTACCCTCGGCTGCGGTATGGACAATTTCTTCCCCGACCCTCAGTTTAATAACCGCCTCTGAATGAATGGGATTTTGCTCCCGCATCTCTAAGATAAGCCTCATGCTTTCCATTTGGAAGGGTTCTCGGTAGCCATTGATGGCCTTACGCAACATTAGTTCCAGTGAGCCTTCTGCAGCTTCAAATTGGTAGCCCTTGTGCTCCATGTTTTTCAGTTGCTCCAGTACCTGCCGCCCTTCTGGGCTGCCTTTGTCTAGTTGGAGTTCTTTATATTTATAGAGGAGGTTGGAGATCCCGGCCAGCTCAGACATCAGCACTCGTCTTACATTGCCCACCCGTTCGGGAGCCATATGCTCGTAGGTACCTGGTTCTTTCATTAAGGCACTGACATGGATGCCCCCCTTATGGGCAAAGGCACTTTCACCCACAAAGGGTTGATTCGCCACTGGGTTTAAGTTTGCCAGTTCGTAGACATAGCGTGAGAGTTCTGTCAGGTAGGCTAGATTAGTCGCCGGAATGGTGGTATAGCCCATTTTTAAGCTAAGGTTTGGGACGATGGAGCAAAGATTGGCATTGCCGCATCTCTCCCCGATGCCGTTAATGGTTCCCTGCACCTGGGTGACACCGGCCTGCACCGCCATGATGCTATTGGCCACGGCCATTTCCCCATCATTGTGTGCATGGATGCCCAATTCCACTCCTGGTAACTCCCGGGCCACATGGGTTACAGCTTGCTGGATTTCATGTGGCATGTTCCCTCCATTGGTATCACAGAGGATCACTGCCTCTGCCCCGCCTTGAACGGCCGCCCTTAGAACCTGTAAAGCATATTCTTGATTGGCCTTGTAACCATCAAAAAAATGTTCCGCGTCAAAGAATACCGTTAGTCCTTTACCCTTGAGGAAAGCCACTGATCCTTGTACAATGCGTAGGTTTTCCTCTAAAGTAGTATTGAGGGCTTTAAATACATGAAAGTCCCATGATTTACCAAAAATAGTTGCTACTTGAACACCAGCGTCTAACAAACCATTCAGATTGGTGTCTTGCTCAGGCTCCACACCTGGTTTGCAGGTGCTGCCAAAGGCTGTGACTTGAGCATTCTTTAAGTTGTGGTGTTTGATAAGATGAAAGAACTCCATATCCTTAGGGTTGGATCCCGGCCAACCCCCTTCGATATAATGGAAACCCATATCATCTAGCCTTAGGGCTATTTTAACCTTGTCTTCTGCCGAAAGGCTTACGCCTTCACCCTGGGTACCGTCCCGTAGTGTGGTGTCGTATATTTTAACTCTCTTTAAATCCCCAATTCAAACCACCTCATTGTTTCTCATACTGCATTCCTTTCGGGTCAGCCACGGCCCACGGCTCATGGCTTGACCCAATATTCTTACCCTAAAGCTTTTATTATCGCATCGGTCATTTCCACTGTGCCCAACTTAGTTTTGTCTGGCTGCATGATATCTCCGGTGCGGTAGCCTTGGGCTAACACCTGATCCACAGCCTGCTCAATGGCTGTTGCTTCCGTGTCTAAACCAAGGGTGACGCGCAGCATCATGGCGGCAGATAGGATGGTGGCAATGGGGTTCGCTAAGTTCTGTCCGGCAATATCCGGAGCTGAACCGTGAATGGGTTCAAAAAGAGCCACTTCTCCGCCCAGGCTGGCAGAGGGAAGCATCCCGATGGAACCGGTAAGCTGGGAAGCTAAATCAGTCAGGATATCACCGAACATGTTCTCTGTAACCATGACATCAAATTGCTTGGGATTACGTACCAACTGCATGGCACAGTTATCCACATACATATGGCTCAATTCAACATCGGGATATTCCTCGGCCAGCTTTATCACGACTTCCCGCCATAGTTTAGAACTTTCTAATACATTGGCCTTATCCACCGACATTAGTTTTTTGTTTCTTTTTCTGGCCATTTCAAAGCCTAAACGGGCTACCCTTTCAACTTCTTGGGTGGTATATTCTAAGGTTTCGACTGCCTTTTGTCCGCCATCGGGCAAATCTTCCCGGTGTTTCTCGCCAAAATATAGGCCACCGGTTAATTCCCGTATAATCATAACATCCAAGCCGGAAACCAATTCTTCCTTCAAGGGGGAAGCCTCAGCCAGGGCGGGGTTCACCACCGCGGGCCGTAAATTGGCATAGAGGCCTAATTTCTTACGGAGGGGTAATAGGGCACCCCTTTCTGGTCTTAGATGGGGCTCCAGATTATCCCATTTGGGTCCTCCCACTGCCCCCAAAAGCACCGCATCACTATTGCGGCAAAGCTCCAGGGTTTCCTCCGGCAGTGGATGCCCGGTGGCATCATAGGCTGCTCCGCCAATGAGGGCAGTTTTAAATTCAAACTGCCGCTGGTATTTCTCCCCGATGACTTGTAAAACCCGAACAGCCTGGGGAACAATTTCCGGCCCGATACCATCACCGGGCAGCAGGGCTATTTTATACATCTTGGCTCACCCGCCCTTTAACATAGCCGATGAGTCCGCCGGCATCAATAATTTGTCTCATAAAATCTGGAATGGGCACCGCTTGATAGGTCTTACCCGTGGTTTGGTTAACAATGGCACCACTGCCTACATCAACGGAAATAACATCGCCCTCATTGACTTCGTCAGCGGCCTCCGGGCATTCCAAGATGGGTAAACCAATGTTAAAGGCGTTGCGATAAAAAATCCTGGCAAAGGATTTTGCCACGACGCAGGAAACCCCCGCAGCCTTAATGGCAATGGGAGCATGCTCCCGGGAACTGCCGCAGCCAAAGTTTTTCCCGGCCAACATGATATCGCCGGTTTTTACCTTGGCGGCAAAGGTAGGATCTCCGTCTTCCATACAGTGCTTCGCCAACTCAACTGGATCAGAGGTGTTTAAGTAACGTGCTGCAATAATGACATCTGTGTCCACGTCGTTGCCAAATTTCCATACTTTACCTTGTAAGCTCATTTACAGCACCTCCCCAGGGTGAGAAATATGACCAGTAACTGCGCTGGCTGCGGTCACAGCCGGGTTCGCCAAATAAACTTCACTTTCCGGATGACCCATACGGCCTACGAAGTTGCGGTTGGTGGTAGAAATGCAGCGTTCACCCTTGGCTAAGATACCCATATGACCTCCCAGACAGGGACCACAGGTGGGGGTGCTGACCACAGCCCCGGCATCCAGGAAGATTTCAAAGAGACCTTCCCGCATGGCCTGACGATAGATTTCCTGGGTACCAGGAATAATAACTAATCTAACCCGTTTATGAACCTTCTTCCCCTGGAGGACCTCTGCTGCCAGCCGCAAATCTTCCATGCGACCGTTGGTGCAGGAGCCAATAACCGCCTGATCGATATCCACATGGCCAGCCTGACTTACAGGCCGGGCATTTTCAGGCAGGTGGGGAAAGGCCACCTGAGGTTCAATATCCGCTACGTTAAATTCAAAGACCTCTGAGTAATGTGCAGCCGGGTCACTGGTAAAGAAGGTATAGGGCCGTTTGGTCCTTCCTTCCACATACTGCCGGGTGATTTCGTCCGGTTGGATAATCCCATTTTTACCCCCGGCTTCAATGGCCATGTTGCACATGGTTAGGCGACCATCCATGGATAACTGGCGAATGGCTTCGCCGCAAAATTCCATGGCTTTATATAGGGCACCATCCACACCTATTTTACCAATGGTGTAGAGGATTAAATCCTTGCCGCCAACATATTTACTTAACTTTCCGTTAAAGACAAACTTCATTGACTCCGGCACTTTAAACCAGGTTTCACCCAGGGCCATGGCAGCAGCCAAGTCTGTGCTGCCCACCCCGGTGGCAAAGGCCCCCAATGCACCATAGGTGCAGGTGTGGGAATCGGCCCCGATAATGACGTCGCCGGGTCCCACCAAGCCCTGTTCAGGCAGTAGGCAGTGTTCAATACCCATACGTCCCACTTCAAAATAGTTTGTCAGTTCCTGGGCATGGGCAAAATCCCGTACCAGCTTTGCCTGTTCGGCAGACTTAATGTCTTTGTTGGGTGTAAAGTGGTCCGGCACTAAAGCCACTCTGTCTTTATCCCAAACTTTTGCCCGGCCAATCTTAGCAAATTCCTTGATGGCTACCGGTCCCGTAATGTCGTTTGCCAAAACCAGATCAACCTTAGCATTGATTAGTTCTCCGGGTTTTACCCCTTCTTTGCCTGCTGCTGCAGCCAACACTTTTTCCGTTATTGTCATTGGCACGGTAATTCACCCCTTATAGCTTTCAGCCTTCCGGCATCTGCCGCCGGCTTTGTGTTATATATAAAACTTATTTCTGATCGTAAATTAATTTGTTTACAGCATTTACATAGGCCTTCGCCGAGGCCTCTAATATATCCGTGCTGAGACCACGTCCGGTATAGGTTTTTTCATTTCCCTCACACCGCAGCTTTACGGTTACGTCCCCCAAAGCATCTTTGCCGCCTGTAATGGCATTAAGGGCGTAGTTTACTAACGTGCAGGAAAACCCTGTAATTTTGTCCACGGTTTTATAAATAGCATCCACGGGACCATCCCCACAGGCAGCCTCCTCTTTTAGTTCCTCACCGACCCTTAGTCCCAGGGTAGCGGTGGGTACCACAGAGGTACCAGTGGAAATGTGCAGGTATTCCAATACATAGGTATCTGGAATATGCTTGATCTCATCTTCCACAATTGCCTGTAAATCTTGATCGGCAATTTCTTTCTTTTTATCGGCCAGTACCTTAAAGCGGCTAAAGGCCAGGTTTAATTCTTCTTCGTTTAAGCTATAGCCCAGTTCCGACAAACGCTCCTTAAAGGCATGTCGCCCAGAGTGTTTACCTAAAACTAAGTTGTTAGCGATAATTCCCACCTGTTCTGGATTCATAATCTCATAGGTGGTTCTTTCCTTTAGCACACCATCCTGGTGAATGCCGGATTCATGGGCAAAGGCATTTTTACCCACTACGGATTTATTAGGCTGCACAGGCATACCGGTCAAAGAACTTACTAATCGACTGGTTCGATAAATTTCCTGCGTGTTAATGCCTGTGATTAAACCATAGTGATCCTTTCTGGTATGCAGCCCCATAATCACTTCTTCCAGGGCAGCATTACCAGCCCTTTCTCCGATGCCGTTAATGGCCCCTTCCACCTGTCTGGCGCCGACTCCCACTGCGGCCAGTGAATTGGCCACTGCCAAACCTAGGTCATCATGACAGTGCACACTGGTAGTAACCTTATCCATCCCTGGCGTTTTTTCTATAATCGCCCGAATAAATTTAGCATATTCTTCCGGTGTGGTATAACCCACGGTATCCGGTATATTAATCACTGTGGCACCGGCCTTAATGACTTCTCCAAAAACTTTACAAAGGTATTCCAAATCCGAACGGGAAGCATCTTCCGCAGAAAATTCTACGTCGGAGGTGTATTTCTTAGCATGTTTTATAGCCGCCACGGCTGCTTCAATAACCTGCTCCCGGCTCATCCGCAATTTATATTTCAAATGAATATCAGATGTGGCAAGAAAAATATGAATGCGTCCCTGTTCAGCGCCTTTTAGGGCTTCCCACGCACAGTCAATATCCTTAACGTTTGCCCGGGCCAAGCCCGCAACGGTAATCCCTCGTATTTCTTTGGCCACAGCCTGAACAGCAGCAAAGTCTCCGGGGGAGGTAAGGGGAAAACCAGCTTCAATAATATCTACTCCTAACCGTGCAAGTTGCCTGGCTATTTGTAATTTTTCATTTAAGTTTAAGCTTACCCCTGGGGATTGCTCACCATCCCTCAGGGTGGTATCAAAGATATGCACCCGGTTGTTCAAACCATTCCCTCCCATATTATCTTTATTCTATATCCACCGCATCGCATAGATCCTTGCCTGCCATTACCATGGGTAAAACATTTTCTTCGGGGTCGATGACACAATCCACGATGAACGGTCCATTTTCCCCAAAGACCTCGGTTAAGGCACTCTGTAGTTCTTCCTCTGTTCGAACAGATATTCCCTTAAAGCCATAGACTTTGCCCAGAGCGGTAAAATCTGGTACAAAAGAAAACTCCACTGCGGTGTAGCGTTTGTCGCAATAAAATTCCTGGAGTTGGCGAACCATGCCCAGACATCCATTATTCAAAACGAAAATTTTCAGAGGCAAACCCTGCTCCCTGGCAGTGCTTAGCTCATTTAAGGTCATTTGGAAGCTGCCGTCACCCGTTACCAACACCACGGTTTCATCTGGCCTGCCAATTTGTGCCCCAATGGCACTGGGTAAGCCAAAACCCATGCAGCCCAAACCACCGGAGGTCACCAAATCTCTGGGGCCGGTAAAGCTATAATGCTGCGCCACCCACATTTGGTGCTGGCCCACATCCGTGGCAATAATGGCTTTGCCCTTGGTATGGCGGTTGATTTCCTCAATAATGTGCTGGGGCTTGAGGAGATTACCCTCCGTCCGGTATCTTGGCCCAAATTCTTCTTTCCAGGCAGCTACCTTTGTGTTCCAAGCAACATTTTGTTTTTTATCTAGCCGAACGACTAAAGCCTCCAACACCTTCTTCGTATCCCCAACGATGGGTAGGTGTGACAGGATGTTCTTGCTAATTTCCGCTGGGTCAACATCCACATGAATAACCTTTGCGTTAGGAGCAAAGCCGCCTAATCTACCGGTAACCCGGTCATCGAAACGGGCTCCCAGGGTAATTAGTAAGTCGCATTCGGTAACCGCCAAGTTGGCTGCCTTGATACCATGTAAGCCCAGCATACCCAGGAACAGGCGATGATCACCGGGGAAGGCCCCCAGACCCATGAGAGTAGCTACCACCGGTGCATCAATGGTTTCTGCCAGCCACAATAATTCTTCCGAAGCATTGGCATTAACAACACCGCCGCCTACGTAAATAACGGGTCTTTCCGCTTGCATGATTATTTTAGCCGCTTGATTAATCTGAGCCACATGACCCTTAACCGTTGGTTTATAACCCATCAATTCTACATCCGTTGGGTAGTTAAAATTAATGACAGTCTGCGCAACATCCTTTGGCAGGTCAATCAACACGGGTCCCGGCCTGCCAGTACGGGCAATATGAAAGGCCTGTTTGATAATCTTGGGCAGCATTTTAGCATCTTTGACTAGATAATTATGTTTCGTGACCGGCATGGTAATACCGGTAATATCAACCTCTTGAAAGGCATCTGTTCCTACCTGGGATGTGGGAACTTGCCCAGTAAAAGCAACGATAGGAATTGAATCCATATAAGCATTGGCCAATCCAGTTACTAAGTTTGTGGCACCTGGTCCTGAGGTTGCCATGCATACCCCCACTTTACCGGTTGTTCGGGCATAACCACTGGCCCCATGGGCCGCCCCCTGTTCGTGCCGGGTTAATATGTGCTTGATCTTGCTGCTTCTCAAGGCATCGTAAACAGGGAGGATGGCACCACCAGGATAACCAAAAACGTTTTCTACACCTTCCATTTCCAGGCAGCGAACCAAAGCTTCGGCGCAAGTAATTTCCAAAGCAATCCCTCCCGTAATAGTCGTCAGCCTTCAGCCATCAGCCGTCAGCCTAACGCTTTATTCAACACTCTATTGTAAACTAATTTCCAAGGTGCCTTAGGAAGTGCCACCATCAACCACCAACCAAAGCAGAGGGCTGACAGTTGACGGCTGATGGCTAGACCCCCAAGGAATACCCAAAAGATTATTTCTTTAACCAGGACATCATTTCACGGAGTCTTGCTCCTACTTCTTCGATTTGATGCTCTTTTTCCATTTTGCGAATGGCACTAAACTGAGGTGATTTTACCTGGTTTTCTAACATCCAGTTGCGGGCAAAGGTGCCATCCTGAATCTCCATCAGTACCTGTCTCATTTCATCACGGGTTTCTTCGGTGATGATACGAGGTCCAATCATGTAATCGCCATATTCTGCGGTATTACTAATGGAATATCTCATTCTGGAAAGACCACCCTCGTAGATCAAATCCACGATTAATTTTAGTTCGTGCAGGCATTCAAAGTAAGCCATTTCTGGGGCATAACCCGCTTCTACCAAGGTATCGAAGCCAGCCTTAATTAATTCGCTGACCCCACCGCAGAGAACTGCCTGTTCGCCAAAGAGGTCGGTTTCCGTTTCTTCCTTAAAGGAAGTTTCAAATACACCGGCTTTGGTGCAACCAATACCTTTCGCATAGGCCAAAGCAATATCCTTGGCTTTGCCAGTGTAATCCTGGTGTATAGCCACCAAACCGGGAACCCCTTTGCCTTCGGCATACATACGTCTTACCAAATGACCAGGGCTTTTCGGTGCTACCAGGAACACGTCTACGTTTTTGGGCGGTACGATTTGACCAAAGTGAATGTTAAAACCGTGGGAGAACATTAAGGCCTTCCCTTCGCTTAAGTAGGGTTCAATTTCTTCTGCATAGACTCTGCCTTGAATTTCATCCGGCAGCAGTATTTGAATAACCTCTGCTTGGGCGCAAGCATCCGCAACAGTAGCTACCTGTAAGCCATCTGCTTCAACTTTGCTCCAGCTGGCACTGTCTTTACGTAAACCAACCACTACGTCTAAACCACTATCGCGAAGGCTCTGGGCCTGGGCGTGACCTTGGCTGCCATAGCCTAAAACTGCAATTTTCTTACCCTTTAAAAACTCCAAATTAGCGTCACCATCGTAATAAACCTTAACCATGATTAGTCCTCCTCTTTTGTCTTGTTGATATTGGTGTATTTGGCGCCCCGCAGCATTGCTACTTTACCGGTACGCACTAGTTCTTTAATGCCGAAGGGGCGCAGGGCCTCTTCAAAGGCAGTAATTTTTTCTTGGTTGCCAGTACACTCCAAAGTGAGATTCTTGTGACCATAGTCGACAATATTGGCCCGGAAAATCTGGGCTACTTGCATGATTTCATTCCTATTACCATTATCAGCACTAACCTTAATCAGCACCATTTCCCGGTCTACATGGGGATTGGCAGTAATATCGTTGATCTTGATGACATCCACTAACTTGTGCAATTGCTTACTTACCTGCTCCAACACCCTTTCATCTCCCTCTACCACAATGGTCATACGGGAGATCGCCGGGTCATCGGTGCGTCCCACTGCCAAGCTATCAATGTTATAGCCGCGCCGACTAAAAAGGCCTGCTACCCTGGCCAATACACCAGGACTGTTTTCCACTAATACTGCCAGTGTGTGATACATTTAGCCACCGTTCCTTTCTTTAATAGAAACTATTCCTAATAATCTCCACAGACATAAATTACCGGAGAAATTCGATATTAAGGTTAGGCAATACCTTTATAAGGTTTTTGGCGGCGTTTTAATTCTGGGCTAGCGTTTTTATAATGTCAAAAGGAAACACCTTTTCTAACCTATCATTTCATTTAAAGCATTGCCCGGTGGAACAAAGGGCAATACGTTCTCCTCTGGTTCAACCACAAAATCCATCAATACGGGTTTACGGGACTGGATTGCTGCCTTGAGCACCTCAGCAACTTCACTCTTTTTGGTTACTTGGTAGCCCTCCGCGTCATAGGCTTCAGCCAACTTAACAAAGTTGGGGCTTTTCATTTCTACGTAGGAGTAGCGTCGATTATAAAGAAGTTCCTGCCACTGGCGAACCATGCCAAGGTAACCATTATTCATGATGGCAACATTTACCGGCAGGTCATTATCCACTGCAGTGGCCAACTCTTGAATATTCATCTGGATGCTGCCATCGCCGGCTATATTAAACACAACATCTTCGGGGCAAGCCACCTGGGCGCCAATGCTGGCGGGAAAGCCATAACCCATGGTACCTAGTCCCCCGGAGGAGATGAAGGAGCGTGGTTTGGTATACGTATAATATTGAGCCGCCCACATCTGATGTTGACCTACCTCAGTGGCTATTAAGGCTTCGCCTTTGGTCTGACGGTAGATCTCCTGGATCACCTGCTGGGCTTTCAGACCTTCGCCATTTTCAGCAAAATTAAGCGGGTACTCCTTCTTCCAAGCACTAATTTTTTCTTGCCAAGCACCAGCTATTTTGGCTTGCACCCGCCCCAGCAGTTGATTGAGTACTAGCTCTACATTACCCACAATGGGAATATCTACTCGTACATTTTTACCAAGTTCCGCTGGGTCAATATCAATGTGGATAATCTTGGCGTGGGGAGCAAAGGCATCAACCTTGCCTGTTACCCTATCATCAAAACGCACCCCAACGGCGATTAACAAATCACAGTCACAGATGGCAAAATTAGCATATTTTGAGCCGTGCATGCCCAACATGCCTAATGATAGGGGGTGATCCTCGGGAAAACCTCCTAAACCCATTAGGGTGGTGGCCACAGGTGCTAGTAAGGCTTCGGATAATTTCTTAAGTTCTTCGTGGGCACCGGCACTGACAATCCCCCCGCCGGCATAAATCACCGGGCGTTGGCTTTCTGCAATAGCCCTAAAGGCCCTGTTAACAGCTTCCTCACTGGCTTCGCCGGGAGGATGATAACCGGGCAATTCCACCGGACCATTGGGGTAATAATCCATTTCCCCGGCAGAAACATCCTTCGGCATATCAATCAGCACGGGTCCAGGTCGCCCTGTGGAAGCAATATGAAAGGCTTCTTTGACTACCTTTCCCAACTCATTAATATCTTTAACAATGTAATTATGCTTCGTTATGGGAAGGGTAATACCTGTGATATCTGCTTCCTGAAAGGAATCCCTGCCCAGCATCGTTGTCGGAACCTGACCGGTAATGGCTACCAGGGGAACCGAATCCATATAGGCATTGGCGATTCCTGTGACCAGATTTGTGGCACCGGGGCCGGAAGTGGCCAAGCAAACCCCTACCTTACCGGATGCCCTGGCATATCCATCTGCCGCATGGGCGGCCCCTTGTTCGTGGCGACACAGTATATGTCTAATATCGGAATCATAAAGTGCATCATAGATGGGCAGTGCTTGCCCGCCCGGGTAACCAAAAATAGTATCAACGCCCACTTGTTTTAAACTGTCAAGTAATATTTGCGCACCGGACATTCTCATTGTAAAAAACCCCCAGTTCGTCTTTTATACTTTATTCAACACCGCCCCTGTTCCGGCAGAGGAAACCTTTTCGGCATAGCGGGCCAAATAGCCCCTGTTTACTTTAGGCTGAGGTACCTGCCATTCTGACAGTCTGCGATTGATTTCTGCTTGGTCAAGCTGTACTTCCAGTCGATAATTGGGAATGTCGATTTCCACAATATCCCCGTCCTGGAGGACGGCTATAAGACCTCCTTCCGCCGCTTCCGGGGAAACGTGACCAATGGAGGCACCCCGGGAAGCTCCAGAGAAGCGACCATCTGTCAGCAGAGCCACTTCTTTATCCAGTCCCATACCAGCCAGCACCGATGTAGGACCTAGCATCTCTCTCATACCAGGCCCTCCCTTGGGCCCTTCATAACGGATAACGACAACGTCACCTGGCTTTATTTTGCCGCCGGTAATGGCTGCATTGGCTGCTTCTTCTCCGTCAAAAACCCGGACAGGACCAGTATGCTTTAACATCTCTGGTGCCACAGCAGCCCTCTTTACAACAGCCCCATCCGGTGCCAAATTTCCCCTCAGAATGGCTAGACCGCCGACCGGACTGTAGGGTTCTTCGACACTACGGATGACATTGCGATCCCTAAGTTTTGCTTGTTCCAATAACTGTCCAACCGTCAGGCCACTGACAGTTTTAATGTTCAGATTAATCAGATCATTGCAACTTAACTCTTGTATTACTGCCTGGATTCCTCCTGCAGCATAAAGATCTTGTATGTGATGTTCTCCCGCTGGGCTCAGTTTACACAAGTGGGGAGTTTTTTCGCTGATTTCATTAACTAAATTCAAGTCCAGGGTAATCCCTGCTTCATTGGCAATTGCTGGCAGGTGTAAAACTGTGTTGGTGGAGCACCCCAGGGCCATATCCACAGCCAAGCCGTTTCGGAAGTTCTCCATGGTCAGTATATCCCGGGGTTTTAAATCCTCTTTAACCAGAGCCACTGCCCTCATGCCTGCTGCCTTGGCCAGCCGTCTCCGGGCTGCGGATACCGCCGGGATCGTGCCATTGCCAGGTAAGGCCATACCCAGGGCTTCGGTTAAGCAATTCATACTGTTGGCAGTAAACATACCGGAGCAGGAACCACAGCCGGGACAAGCATTGTCCTCTAGCTCTGCCAATTCTTCTTGGGTCATCCGGTTCGTTACAACCGCCCCAACTGCTTCAAACATTTGACTCAAGGAAACATCCTTGTCTTGAAATCTCCCAGCCAGCATGGGCCCACCGCTCACTACAATGGCTGGAATATTTAGCCTGGCAGCAGCCATCAACATGCCAGGAACCACCTTGTCACAATTCGGTATGAGGACCAAACCGTCAAAGGGATGGGCCTGGGCCATCACTTCGATGGAATCCGCAATAATTTCTCGACTGGCCAGGGAATATCTCATACCCGGGTGTCCCATGGCAATACCATCACAAACAGCAATCACCGGAAACTCCACGGGTGTACCACCAGCCATCCGAACACCAGCCTTGGCTGCCTCGGCAATTTCCCTTAAGTGCAGATGGCCTGGTACAATTTCGTTAAAGGAGTTAACCACCCCAATCATGGGGCGGGAAATTTCTTCATCGATCATGCCCAGGGCCCGAAACAAACTACGGTGTGGTGCTCGTTCCAAACCCTTTGTCATGGTATCACTACGCATATTATTACCCCCCGATGAAAGTATTCAAAAAACAAAAAACCTCTCAATCTCCGGCATAATGCCAGGGACGAGAGGTTAAACCTTCCGCGGTACCACCCTAATTGCTCAATAGAGCCACTCATGCAACAAAACATTTAAACTACTGTCATGTGCCGTTTTGTAACGGGTTCTACTCCCGGCCCCAATTACTCGTAGACCTTTCACGGGGGCAGCTCCTGGGTGACACAGCCTGGCATTTGGCACCGGCTCCCACCTAACCCGGCTCTCTTTGGCCCTGTTTCAGACTGTTATCCCGATCTCAGCTGTTAAATATGAATTATTAACAAGTATAATAACTTAGTTGACAACTGTCAAGAAATAAATCTTTAAGATCGGGTAAAATTTAATCAAGGTTGTGCGTAAACTAAAAAACCCCTCGTCCCTGGCATAACGCCAGGGACGAGAGGTAAATCCTTCCGCGGTACCACCCTGATTGCTCAATAGAGCCACTTTGCACATCATCACAGTATCTTGCTTTGTGCGGATTTGTTAACGGGTTCCTTAACCCGGCCCCACCTACTAACCAATGTTTTCGGGGAGGCAGCTCCAGGGTGATAAGTTAACCTGTCATTGGCACCGGCTTTCACCTAATCCGGCTCTCTTTAGCCCTGTTCCAGATTTCCAATCCCTATCAAAGCTGTTTGCTTATGGAATACATTTATAGTATATTTTCAAACTTTGTTTCTGTCAAGGGGCATTTTGGCCGTGGCATGGGTCGTGGGCGGCCAATCGCTAACCATTAACGGCTAACCAGCCTTTCCCTCGTCCTGGCAATGGCTTGCTTTACCGCCTCTGGTGCTGGACCGCCCCGGACTTTCCGGGCTGCGGCACAGTATTCTACACCAATGGCAGCGTAAACATCCGGATCAAAAACCTGGGATAATTCTTTGTACTCTTCCATGGTTAGTTCTTCCAAGGCCTTGCCTTGCTGTAGACAATAAAATACCGCCCTACCGACAATCTCATGGGCCTCCCGGAAGGGCACTCCTTTTTTGGCCAGGTAATCCGCAACATCGGTGGCATTGGTAAAACCACCGCGGGCTGCCTTGGCCATGTTTTCTTTATGTACCGTCATCGTGGCAATCATGGGACGGAAGACCAAGAGACAACCTTTGACGGTATCAACGGCAGCAAAAAGGGCCTCTTTATCCTCCTGCATGTCCTTATTGTAGGCCATGGGCAAGCCTTTAAGCATGGTTAATAACCCGATTAGACTGCCATAAACGCGGCCGGTTTTACCACGAATAAGTTCGGCTACGTCAGGGTTTTTCTTTTGGGGCATAATGCTGGACCCGGTGCTGTAAGCATCATCTAAATCAATAAAGGCAAATTCCCCGGTGGCCCAGAGAATAATCTCTTCGCAAAAACGGCTAAGGTGCATCATAATTAGCGAAGCGGCGGCACAAAATTCCACCGCAAAATCTCTGTCACTGACGGCATCCAGGGAGTTATCACTAACCTGGGCAAAACCCAATAACTCGGCTGTGTACTCCCGATCCAAGGGAAAGGTTGTCCCAGCCAGGGCACCGGAGCCCAAGGGCAGCACATCGGTACGTTTATAACAGTCTGCCAGCCTCTCCATATCCCGCATAAACATCTGGGTGTAAGCCACCAAATGATGGGCCAGGGTAATGGGTTGGGCCCGCTGCAGGTGGGTATAACCAGGCATAACGGTAAGGGTGTGTTGTTCCGCCAGATTTAATAGGGTTTCCACCAGGTCTTTTAGAAGTGCCTGAATTTCATTCATTTCGTCTTTCAGGTACATCCTTACATCCACAGCCACCTGGTCGTTTCTACTGCGGGCAGTATGCAGTTTTTTACCCACTGCCCCAATCTTGTCCGTTAGAAGTTGCTCCACATTCATATGTATATCTTCAGCAGCAATATCAAACTCCACTTTTCCCTGCTCTATTTCATCCAGAACCTGTCTTAACCCCGTAACAATTTGCTTTGCTTCCTCTTCGGTTATAACTCCCACCTTGCCCAACATGGTGGCATGGGCGATACTGCCACGGATATCTTGCTTGTATAGTCTTTGGTCAAAAGAAATGGAGGAATGAAAATCCTCCACCAACCGATCCGTAGTCTTTTGAAAACGACCACCCCAGAGTTTCATCGCTTTACACATCCTCTGTATGTTTTCTCTTATTTTTTATTATTTCTTACTTAGATCGTTTAACGATAGACATGAGAAATGAGAGGTTAGGGTGAGATTAAATTCCCACTGCCAACCTCCCACCTCTCACTTGTTATCTAAGTCCTGCTTTTTTCTCCATCATGGCCCGTACCTTTAGGGGAAGACCAAAGAGGTTGATAAAGCCCTCGGCGTCAGCCTGGTTGTACACTTCATCCCGACCAAAGGTGGAAAGTTCTTCATCATATAGGGAGTAGGGAGAAGTGGTTCCGGCAGGCATGATGTTCCCTTTATACAGTTTTAGCTTGACCGTACCCGTCACTGTACGCTGGGTGCTGTCCACAAAGGCATCCAAGGCTTCCCTTAGGGGAGCAAACCAAACGCCATCATATACCAACTCCGCATAGCGTAAAGCAAGCTGCTCTTTATAATGCAGGGTCGCTCTGTCCAGTGTTAATAGTTCCATTTCTCTATGGGCATAGACCAAAATTGCTCCGCCAGGGGTTTCATAAACGCCCCGGGACTTCATCCCGACCAGACGGTTTTCCACCATATCGACAATGCCAATACCATTGGCACCGCCTATAACATTTAGCTTTTCGAGTAGGCTAATGCTGTCTAGCTGTTCACCATTGATAGAAACAGGGCTGCCCTTTTCAAAACCAATTTCTACGTAGGTGGGCTGGTCTGGTGCCTGTTCCGGCGGAACAGTGAGCATCAGCATATCATAAGAAGCAGCATTGGCTGGACTTTCCAATTCCCCGCCCTCATGGCTGATATGCCAAATGTTGCGGTCCCTGCTGTAAATACTTTTCTTGGTTACAGGTACTGGAATGCCCCTGGCTTCGGCATAATCGATGGCATCTTCACGGGAACGGATGTCCCATTCCCGCCAGGGGGCAATCACTTTCAGATGTGGGGCCAAAGCCTTAACCCCAAGTTCAAAACGAACCTGATCATTGCCCTTGCCGGTGGCACCATGGGCAACAGCCACAGCACCCTCCTTCTCGGCAATTTCCACAAGCTTTTTAGCAATCAGCGGCCGGGCAAAGGAAGTGCCCAGCAAGTATTTTCCTTCATAAATAGCGCCGGCCTTGAGGGTGGGCCAAATGTAGTCTTCAACAAATTCCTGGCGCAAATCCTCAATATATATTTTGCTGGCCCCGCTCTTAATCGCCTTTTCCTCCAGGGGAGCCAGTTCTTCCCCTTGTCCAAGATCTGCGGTAACAGCAATTACCTCATAACCATAGTTTTCCTTTAGCCAGGCTATAATAACAGAGGTATCCAAACCACCTGAATAAGCCAATACAACCTTTGGCATTGTCAAAAGAACCCCTTTCAAATAAGCTTTTTGCATATTCTTTTCGACAAATTATTTTATATTCCTACCAACATCTAAATATTTGTAACCTTTGAAATGTGTAACAGAGTAACAGCCGTGACCTAACACGGATGAAAATAACCTAGCCCACGGCTGACTGACCATAAGACATGAGCCAGGACCTAAGGCTAAATTAGCTTTGCATCAACAGGGCCATCACGGCCTTTTGGGCGTGCAGGCGATTCTCTGCCTCGTCCCAAACCACTGAATGGGGACCATCAATGATATCTGCGGTCACTTCTTCCCCGCGGTGGGCTGGTAGGCAATGCAGGAAAATAAAATCCGGCTTGGCCAGGGAGCACAGGTCCGTGTTTACTTGGTAAGATGCAAAGGCCTTTTCCCTTTCCCTTTGCTCGGTCTCCTGACCCATGCTGGCCCAGACATCGGTAATCACCACATCGGCATCCCGCATGGCTGCCACCGGATCATTGCCTACTTCAATTTTTGCATCGGTTGCCTGGGCATCCTGTATGGCCAACTGTAAAATCTGGGCATTGGGTTGGTAGCCCTCCGGTGAAGCTACGCTGATGTTCATACCCACCTTGGCACAGCCAAACAGCAGTGAATGGGCAATGTTATTGCCGTCTCCCACATAGGCCAGTTTCAATCCCTTTAGTTTGCCTTTATGTTCTTGAATGGTCAATAGATCCGATAAAATTTGGCAGGGGTGGAATGAATCTGTCAGTCCGTTGATTACAGGTATATCTGCATATTCGGCCAGTTCCTCCACTTCACTCTGGGCATAGGTACGAATCATGATGCCATCAACCATCCGGGCTAATACCCTTGCGGTATCTGCCACAGACTCCCCACGACCCATTTGTATATCCTTAGGACTTAGGAATAGCGGGTATCCACCCAATTGATACATTCCCACCTCAAAGCTAACCCTCGTACGGGTAGAGCTTTTCTGGAAAATCATCGCCAAGGTTTTACCCTGCAGATAGGGATGAGGGATGCCTGCCTTTTGCATGGCCTTTATCTTCTTGGCTTCTGCCAAAATCAAGTTAACTTCATCGGCAGTATAATCATGCAGAGTCAAAAGATCCCTGCCCTTTAATGCATTGCTTATTTTCTCCATACTTCATAACCTCACAATTTACTTTTCACTCTCGTTCTCTCGCTTCGGATAATACCACAACGGAACGGTCAAGACCGTTCCTACGACTCGATTTATTTAGCAATGGTGCCAGCACACTTGTCCGGTCTTTTAGCTTTTATCGGTTCGTGTTTTCCATTGGCAATCAACCTAGGCCATGGCTTTTTTTAGTATCTCAAGGGCTTGATCCACTTCGTCTCGATTAATGATCAAGGGGGGGAGGAAGCGCAGGACATTCACGTTGGTGCAGTTTATTAACAGTCCTTGCTCCAGGCAGCGGGCAACAATGTCCTTGCCTTCTATGGTAAGTTCCAGGCCAAGTATTAGGCCCATTCCCCGAACTTCTTTGACAAAGGAAAATTGGCCGATCAGTTCAGTTAGTTTGTCTTTAAAGTATTCTCCAACAACTTGGGCATTTTCCAGCACACCCCCTTGCAGCAGTGTTTCCATCGCGGCTAGGGCTGCGCTGGAAGCTAAGGGGTTGCCGCCAAAGGTGCTGGCATGGTCACCCGGTTGAAATGCCTTGGCCACATGATCTTTGGCCAACATGGCCCCAATGGGGAACCCTCCCCCCAAAGCCTTCGCCAGGGTGATGATATCCGGTTCTACGCCATAATGCTGATAAGCTAAAAATTTCCCGGCACGACCCAAACCAGTCTGAACCTCATCAAAAATCAACAGCAAGCCCTTTTCTTCGCAAAGTCTTTTTACCCCCGTGAGGTAGGCCGGGTCTGCCGGAACAACACCGCCTTCCCCCTGTACTGGTTCCAACATCACTGCACAGGTGTGGGGCCCGATGGCCTTTGTCAATGCCTCCAAGTCATTAAAGGGAACATAGGTAAAGCCCTCTGGCAGGGGTGCAAAGCCCTTTTGATATTTAGGCTGGCCTGTGGCGGTAATGGTTGCCAGGGTCCGACCGTGGAAAGAGTTAACAGCCGTAATAATTTCATATTTTTCCGGGCCATGGTTTTGATAGGCATACTTTCGCGCCAGTTTGATAGCCCCTTCATTCGCCTCTGCCCCACTGTTACAGAAAAACGCTTTATCCGCACAGGAATTTTCCACCAAAATTTTAGCCAGTTTTACCTGGGGTTCAATCCAGTAAAGGTTGGAGCAATGCAGCAGGGCGTGGGCCTGCTTGGTGATGGCTTCTACCACCCTTGGATGGGCATGCCCCAGGGAGTTTACGGCAATGCCACTGACAAAGTCTAAATATTGCCGGCCCTCTGCATCCCAAACCCAGGCTCCTTCACCCTTGACCAGAGCCATGGGCAAACGACCGTAGGTATTCATTACATATTGCTGACCCATTGCCAGTATTTCTTGATTATTCATCCTTGACACCCCTTTTTAATCAGCTACCACCATGGTCCCAACACCCTTGTCCGTAAATACCTCCAATAGGATCGAATGGGGTACTCGACCATCCAAAATATGAGTGGTCGATACACCACCCTCTATGGCATCCATGCAACACTCAATTTTGGGAATCATGCCGCCTTGAATGACGCCCCGTTGGATTAACGTTTTTACATCTCCCAGCTTAACGGTGGAGATGAGGGATTCCTTGTTCTGGTAATCTTCTAAAATACCCTCAACATCTGTTAAAATGATCAATTTATCCGCCTTTAATGAAGTCGCAATGGCACCTGCCATCGTATCCGCGTTGATGTTATAGGTTTCTCCGTCAGCACCAATGCCAACAGGGGAAACAACCGGGATATAGCCTTCTTGAATAACCGTTTCCAGCAACTTAGGGTTAATTCCTGTCACTTCACCCACAAAACCTATGTCCTGTTGGTCTTTGCTATATTTTTTACTAGCTAACACTAAGTTGGCATCCTTACCGGACAAACCAATGCCCCGTCCCCCGGTGCGGTTAATCAGGGCAACAATTTCTTTGTTTAGTTTACCCAGTACCATTTCCACCACTTCCATGGTCGGTGCATCGGTCACCCTGAGGCCACTAATAAAATGAGACTCGATACCCAATCGATTTAACATGCCCGTTATTTCCGGACCACCGCCATGTACTACCACTGGGTTAATACCAACAAACTTCATCAGAACCAGGTCTGTCATCACAGCCTGTTTTAAATCTGCATTAATCATGGCATGACCGCCGTATTTAATAACGACGGTTTTACCATAAAATTTCTTTATATAAGGTAAGGCCTCCACCAGGATGCCGGCCTTCTCCAGTGCACTTAACATTTTAAAATCTCCTTTTCTTAACTTCCAAGACCAAAAGGTAACAAACCCTTGGTGCAAAAACAGCGGTCCGTGTGCCGTGGCTCATGGCTTAAGTCCGATAACTACCATTGATCCTCACATAATCATAGGTTAAGTCACAGCCCCAGGCAGTGGCTGATTCATCACCGGATTTTAGGTTTACCGTAACGGTAACAGGGTCTTGCTCCAATGCCTGGGCTGCCAGGTCTTCGTCAAAGGGTATGGCCCCGCCGTCCTTTGATACAGGAACATCCCCCAGAAAAATATCCGTTCGGGTAGGTTCAAATTTTGCCCCGGAATAACCCACTGCACAAAGGATGCGGCCCCAATTGGCATCTTTGCCAAAGACCGCTGCCTTAAATAGGTTCGATCCGGCCACCGAACGGGCTGCCAATCTTGCGTCAGCTAAGGAAGGGGCACCCGTTACCTTTACCTCAATTAAGCGGGTGGCACCTTCTCCATCCCGGGCAATCTTTTTCGCCAGGGCCGTACATACCTCTAAAAGCCCTTGATAGAACAGGTCGAATTCCTTAGAACCGATCTGAATTTCTGGGTTGCCAGCCTGACCATTGGCCAGTGTCAAAACCATGTCATTGGTGCTGGTATCCCCATCTACGGTGATCATATTAAAGGACTGATCCACCGCCCCTTTGAGGGCTGTTTGCAGTACTTCACTGCTAATAACCGCATCGGTGGTGATAAAACAAAGCATGGTGGCCATATTGGGGTGGATCATGCCAGAACCCTTGGCCATGCCGCCAATGGTAATAACCTGCTCTCCCATTGGTATGGCCAGAGCATATTCCTTGGCTATTAAATCGGTCGTCATAATCGCTTGCCGGGCCAGGCTATGACCCTCTTTGCTCAGGATAGAGGTTGCCTGAGGCACCGCTTTGATCACCTTATCCAGCGGCAGCGGCACCCCGATAACGCCAGTGGATGCCACCAGGACATACTCTTCTGGTAGATCCAGCGCCACCGCTAACGACCTCGTCATTTCCTTGGCATCTGGCAATCCCCGCTCTCCGGTGCAGGCATTGGCGTTTCCTGCATTGATAATCACCGCCTGTGCCGTGCCGCCCGCTACCCTCTGCCTGGTTAGTTCCAACGGGGCGGCCTGCACCAAATTGGTGGTATAGACCCCGGCCACACTGGCTGGTACTTCAGAATAAATAGCAGCCAAGTCTAATTTATGATCCTTCTTTAAGCCGGCAACCACCCCACTGGCTAAAAACCCCTTGGCAGCGGTAACCCCGCCTGTTACCTCTTTATAATGAACTGCTTCCGTCATCGTCCTTTTCCTCCTATGGATACATGCCGGCAAAATCCAGGCCTGTATCTTCTGGTAGATTATACATTACATTGAAATTTTGAACTGCCTGACCTGCGGCACCTTTTATCAAATTATCGATGGCCGCCAAAACAATAACCCGCTTGGTCCGGGGGTCCACCGTAACCGAAAGATCACAGTGATTTGAGCCGGCAACTGCCTTGGTTTCAGGATACATTCCTGCGGGCAGTACCCTGATAAATCTTTCACCCCCATAAAACTGCTGATATATTTTGGTTAGTTCTTCTGTGGTGATGCTTGTGGTTAGTTTTGCATAAATGGTGCTAAGAATACCCCGAATCATCGGTGTAAGATGGGGAGTAAAACTAACCGTGACCTCATGCCCAGCTAATAGACTAAGCTCCTGTTCAATTTCCGGTGTATGTCGGTGAGTGGCAACCCCATAGGCCTGAAAGTTATTGGTGGTCTCAGAAAAATGTGTTTTTAGACTTAAGCCCCGGCCAGCCCCGGATACCCCGGATTTGGCGTCAATGATCAGGGTTTCTGGATCAATCAGCCGATTGCTGAGTAGGGGTGCCAAACCCAATATGACACTGGTTGGGTAGCAACCAGGGTTAGCAATAATCGCACTTTCCTTAATTTGCTTTCGGTATAACTCCGGTAAACCATAAACCGCAGAGGCTAATAACGGTTGGGCGGTATGTTCTGTTTTATACCAGGATTGATATACCGCTACCTCTTTTAAGCGAAAATCCGCTCCCAAATCGATAAGCTTTTTGCCCTGGGCCATAACCTCCAGTGCCAAAGGCATGGCATGCCCATGGGGCAATGCTGTAAAAATCACATCACACTGGGAAACCAGCTTTGGAATATTTAATTCCTCTAAGGTTTTATCTACAATCCCATACAAATGAGGAAACACTTCCCACATTTGTTTCCCCGCATAGGTTTGGGAAGTAAGTATGGCCAATTCCACCTGCGGATGACGAGAAAGCAACCGCACAAGTTCCGCCCCTGCATAACCAGTGGCACCTACCACTCCAACCTTAATCATCATTAATCCCTCCGATCATGTTATGCATAAATCATTATGTGTTTATGTTGTAACGTTTATTTATTATTTAATATTAATAATTATACATTTGATTGCATAAAAAACAATACCTTTATCGTTATTTTTGCACAAAAGGCACCTAATAAATATAAACTGGCAAAAAAGTGCTTAATTACGGTACAATGGTGTTAAAGTGAAAAGCAACAACGGGAGGGTTTCGAATTGAAAACGTTAACTTTCGGCCATGAACAACTTGGCCCACTGGTCTTCCAAGGGGAAGCTGAAAACAGCCTGGTTTACGATCAAAAAATTATTCGTGAAATCTTTATAAAAGGTATGAACTACCTTGTGTCGGAAGATATCCTGACTGCCGCCGACCAATCGACACTGCAGCGCCTGATTAACAACATGACGGCCGGTATCGATGAAAACCTTGTGTCTCATTCTTCCATACACTATCAAATTAACCAAGAGAATGGGGAAGTCCTTGGGGTAGCCTATTTTATTTTTCCAGATACCTCCCGCATCCCGGTGGTGGATATGATCAATACCTTCCTGGATGATCTCTGCCAAATCATCGTCGCAGTGAAACACCCGGAAGAAAAACCCCACGGTGCGAAATGGGCGGAATATGCTGAGTTCCTACTGCCTGCCTACTACAAACCGGAATCCGATTAAACCTTTCCAGATCAAAGCAAAAAGGGGTCAGGCTTGCAGCATTGCAGCCTGACCCCAAAATTTTTACTTATTGTGGGTCCTTACCAGGAACTTGTCCACTTTACCATTGATATCGATACAGGTCCACTCAATTTCTTTTTCCCTCATTTTAGGAATCAGTTTAGCGGGATAATAGCCCAATTGATAGGGTATTCTTGTTTCGATGGCGCCACATTGGCAGGCCTTGACACAGGCCATGCAGTCCCAACAATCTCTTCCGGCCCTGCAAAACGCCTTATTCTCTTCGTTTAATTCCATTAAATCGCCTGGACAGATTTCTTCACATTTTCCGCAACCTTTGCATTTCTCTTGATTTACTACTGGCGGCATTTCTTTAACCTCCTATCTTTATGCTTTTAAACGATCACCCGGGATAATTTGCTCATAGGGGCGAGTAAACATTTCTACTTCCCCTGTTTCGGGATTGAACCGGGAATTTACAAAGCAATCAAATTTTTCGTCATTTTTTTCCGGAAAATCCGCACGGTTCTGCCAACCCGGCCATCTGGTTTCTTCACGGTACATCAGGTGATGCACCAGGACTTGGGCTACATCTAAACGATCGATGATTTCATGTGCTTCCATCAGTTCATGCAAATCCACAGCGGACAGATACTTCACTTGGTCCTTCAAGATTTTGATATGGCGCAGAGCATATTCCAGACCTTCTTTGTTCATTCTAAAGAACTGATGCACCCCACCGGCATACTCATCCATCAGACGTTGCAGTCTTTCTTCCATTTCTCTTGGTTTAACGCCATCCCCCACCGTAATATGGCGGAAACCCGGTGCAAAGACCCTTTCTTTCTCTTTCGCAATTTTTTCCTCATCAAGATTACCAAACTCCACACCCGACACATATTCAACCGCAGCCCTAGCAGATAGTAGCCCTTCAGCAGCGCAGCCACCTACAAATTTATTTGGCGTACCACCGGCTACATCGCCACAGGCATACAGACCGGGTAAAGTCGTTGCTCTCTTGACATCAACCCAATAGCCACTTGCCGTATGGCCGCCCACAATGTAAGGGTCCGATCCATAGATTTCAATGGGCTCCTTGCTTAAATCCTGTGCTCGGCTGGCTAAAAACAACACATAGCTAGGACGTTCATTTAGATAATCGTATTTCATATCATAAATTTGATCCGGGGTCATGTGGGTAGTATCTACATAGCAAGGGCCTCGACCTTCACGCCACTCATCCATGGGCAAACCAGCCCGAATAAAGCGAGGGGCAGCGTCTCCGCCAAGATGCGCGTAGCGCGTTTTTAAAATTTGCTCACCCTTACAGTTAATCATGGGAGTTTTATAACCAACGGATATGGTATCGATCGGGCCATTAAAATCTTTCGTTCTGGTAGCACACCAACGCATTTCAAAGGTGGTCATTTCCGCACCCTGGCGGATACCCAGTGCAAAACCGGTGCCTACGTTAAAGGGGGCATACCAGAGCTGGTGGTGACTGTCATTTCCATCGTTTTGATAAGGCTTGTATAGACCAGCGGCCCCACCGGTGGCAATGATGGTTGCTTTGGCTCGAATGATATATACTTTGCCATCCCTTACCCCAAATCCGATGGCACCAATCACTTTATTGCCATCCATTAGGTAGTTCGTTGCTACCACACGGTTAATAATTTCACAGCCACATTCACGGGTTTTTTCAGCCAGAATCACTTTCATTTCGGAACCACTAATGGTGATGTCCCATTTGCCTCTGGTTTTGTATTCCTCGCCGTCTTCTTCGTATTTAATGGGCATACCCCACTCTTCCCATTCCTCAATGGGCTTGTTTAAAACCTCTGCCATCGAAATCGTCAAATCTTCGCGCAGTAAGCCACCCGCCTGGGAACGACTCCAACGGACAAAATCTTCGATGGTACGATCCTTTTTAATATAGGTGTTGATGGCATCCATCCCACCGGCCAGACAACCGCTGCGATCGATGTGTGCTTTTTCCATTAATGTAACTTTCAAATCCGGATTTTGACGTTTTGCCTCAATGCCGGCAAAACACCCAGCATTTCCTGCACCGATAATCAAAATATCTGTATCAATGCGAACCTCTTCGATATTATCAACTGCTTTTGGTAAACTCGCTCTAGGCATCTATCGTTCCTCCTTATTCTTGATTACATCGGTTTCCAAATGGGATAACCGGTTACTGCATACCAAGGCAACATGACAAAGACCATATATAGAATCACCATTAAGGTAAAGGGAGCACCTACTTTAACAAATTCAGCAAAGGTAAATTCCTCGGTACCATAGGCTATCAGGCAAGCAGTTACAGAGATCGGCAATACAAAGGCGTAACTATCAACATTTAACACCATCATCGTAAAGGCCACTGTGTTTAATTCAAGCATGGGGGCCATTGCCGCTACAATGGGTGCCAACAGGGTTACAGCCGCTACGTTACTCACAATGCCAAGTCGGAGAATTTGTACGACCACACAGATGAAGATACTAACACCAATCCAACCCCAAGCCGGTGCTATACCAACTAAATGAGAGGCCAGCCAATTGTCTACCCCGGTACTGCCAAAGGCAGCTACCAGTGATAGGGAACCACAGAGTAACAACCAGGTACCAAAGATCGTATTGGACTGCACGGTTTTCCAAGAAAGGTTCGTAAAACCAGGAATGAAGAGCACCATTACCGCCACTAGAGCAACCACTGCCATTTTATAGCCGTGAATTTGTTCCGTTGCCCATAAACAAATCGCAATACTAAAGGTGACTAAAACAATCCATTCGGTGGTGGTCATTTTACCCAATGACTCTTTTTGGCTTTTAATTTCCGTGATACCACCAGGAACTTCAATATTCTTGGTTTTCATTACCCAGTTAACCCAGTAATATAAGATTACCAAAATACCTAACAGCGGCCAGTTCATCCAAGCCCAGGTACCCCAAGTAATAATATCCTCGTTTACGGCTTGGTTAATGGTTTGCGCCACAATAACGTTCGACATGTGACTATGCAGCAGGATCGTTCCGGATGCTAAGGCGGCAAAGCCAATACCCACCATGGTAAACACCTTTCTAGCCCTAGCACCTTCGCCGGTTTTTTCAAACAAACCATTTAACCCTTGTATAATCGGCAGGAAAAGTGCCCCCCTGGCATTGGTAGCAGGGACAAGTACTGCGGTCACAAGATGGGCCCCCATGATCCCCTTCAAAACACTTCCTACTGTGGGCTTAACTTTAGAAACAATACCCAGCGCTATCCGTCTATCTAAGCCGGTGGTTTGCATAACAGCTGCCATAATAAAACAACCTAGAATAAGGAAGGCAACATTATTCGTAAAGCCACTAAAGGCTTCTGGGATTTTTGGACTTGCGCCGGTAAGGTTTAATAAAACGGGTATCATTAGACCTGAAATCGCCAGTGGTAATCCATTGGTTAACCATATCACCGTAGCCCAACCCATAACAGCCATGGCCGCACGGCCACCCGCAGTAAGACTTTCCGAAGTGGGAACCATTGTTAGAATCGCACCAAAAACGATCCACGAAAAAAGGAACCCTGGTAGTGTAAAGTTTTTCTTGCCTGATGCATTCGATTTTTTCGTTACTTCACTCGTCTGTACTTCTGGTTTTAAAGAACTCTTTGACACGCTCATTCCCTCCCAATCGTATACTTATTAATTATGCCCAAATTGATTTAATCACTCCTTTAACGCTTCGCTTATGTGAATATTTTAACAATGCCTGCCGATACTTTAAATCCAACGTCGGACACTTGCCCGTCATTTATATGACAAAAAACAACAACCCATCCGACAAATTTATGGTCGTTTGGCTGACCATAAATTTGTCGGATGGGTTGTTGTTTTGATTATAAGTTTAATTCTCGTTATTCCTGAATCCATGATTTGAGCTTTTTGGTATTTATCCCTATGATTTCTCTGCCTTTATATAGGATGCTGCCATCTTCCCTAAACATGTTCAGCAGAGAGGATATGGTTTGCCTGGCCGAACCAATCACACAGGCCAATTCCTCCTGGGTAACCCGCAACCGCACAGGTATAATATCATCTTCGCCCTCAACGCCTGCACGTTGTGCCATACTTAATAAAAGAATAGCCAGTCTTCCTTGGATGGGATTCATGATAAAATCGTAAAGGGTATTTTGCGCTTCTCTTAACCGAGTACTCATCAACTCCAGGATCTTCTCAGAAAATTGGGGTCTTTCGGCGAGCATCTTTTTAAAACTATCCTTCCAAACAATTAGGATGGATACTTTACCCATGGCCTCCGCACTGTATTCCCGCTCCGTATAATTACTAAATATCTCAGCACAGCCAATAAAATCTCCCGCATAACGCAGTCCCACAGACACCTGACGGCCGTCTGCTGTGGTACGGTAAATTTTAACTAAACCACTTTTTATAAAATAAATTTCATTTACCTTTTGACCTTCTGAAAAAATAATCTGTCCCTTGGGATATTTTATTTCTGAACCGTTCTCGGTTAAAAAACTCATCTCATCGTCTGTCAGTACCATATCATCACTCCTAATCGGTAAGTTTCTTTACAGATAATAAAATCCGGGGGACAGCCTAAATGAATTAAATTCCTTATGACAAGCAAAAAAGCCCCAAATTATACAGTAGAAATTAATCCAATCAGCCAGAAGCTCTAACGCAACATAATCGAAACTTACATTTTTATAATAACATGAAATTATTTGGTATCCTGTTAGTATATCCTTTCCCTTTCGAACTTGTCCATACTCCATTCACAGCCTTAACGGCATCCGACTTGACCCAGTTTAAACATTCCCCAGATGCACATGCTTCAATTTCTTTTGGGCTATCTCCTGGGCCTGCCGCAGGATTGCCAGGGGAGTGGGGGGCAGGTCAAATTTATAATTGGGAAAGTAGCGGGAAAAGTGTACCGGGATCGCTGGGTTTAGGCTGGCTACCCAGTCCACCAATTCGGCAATCTCTTCGGGAGAATCATTTAAACCCGGTACCAGTAGGGTCGTTAACTCCACATGACACTTTTCCTGGGCGATTTCCACGGTTCGCTTAACCGGCCCTAGCTGACCCACACAGTTTTCCCGATAATATCCATCGGTAAAACCCTTCACATCAATGTTCATGGCATCAAGATAGGGCAGCAGCTTTTTCAGTGGCTCTTCCCTGACGTAGCCGTTGGTAACCATAACATTCTTTAAGCCGGCTTCCCTGGCCAGTCGGGAGGTATCATAAACGTATTCATACCACATAAAGGGTTCTGAATAGGTATAGGCCAGCCCGGTACAGGGTAAGCCCTTGGCCCTTTGCTCCAAGGCCAGTGCCACTGCTTCCTCGGGCGTTACATTTAGGGTCCGGGGATCGCCATGGGCAATCTGCCAGTTCTGACAAAAACCACAGCGTAAATTACAGCCCACTGTACCCAGGGAGAGGATCAGGGTCCCTGGATAAAAGTGATAAAGGGGCTTTTTTTCCATGGGGTCCAAGGCATAGGAGGATACCTTGCCGTAATTCAAGGTGTATAGTACACCCTTCTGATTTTCTCTGACTCGACAAAACCCTTTATGTCCTTCCCGAATGCTGCACCCCTTCGGACACAGCTCACAAAATAGCAGCCCCTTTTCCTTTGGCTGATAAAACATCGCTTCATGCATAGGAAAAACACTCCCAGTGATACCTATTTATATCGGATAACCTCAAATCTCTCCAACTCTACCTCTTCCGCCGGGCTAATGCCAGCCTTTTGCTTAGCAATGTCCACCTGTTGTTGCGGGGTATCCACTCCTTCTAAATCAGGTAACAGCAGGCCACTTCTGGTGCCCTTGCGCACGATTACGCCGTACTTTTTAACATCCAACTGTGTCAGATCATCAATCGCCTCCGGTGGCATAAGAACATCGATCGAAACACTTAATTCATCCAGTTCATCCAATCGAACAGGGTAAAAACGAGGGTCTTGGGTCCCTGCACTGACAGCATTGTAAGCTACCTCCTGGATCATACTTGGTCTGGTCGGTGCCGTTGTGCCAATACAACCCCTGAGGTTGCCACCCTTTTTAAAAGACACAAAGACCCCCGCTGCTCCGGCAAATTCCTTTGGTATTTCATAGCCGGCTGGATCCTGCCACTGCCCCTTGAGGTAGCTTTCCAAGCTTTGCCGGGCCACCCGGACTAAATAACCCTCTTGACTGCGCATCTTTTCCAGTTTCTTCTTCTGATTTTGCTGTAAGGTTTCTAACATTTCCCTGGCAGAATCAGGACCCAGGGGTGTCAAAGAGGCGATCATATAGCCCACACCGAAGGGGCCTTCGTAGGATAAAACCTCACTGTTAACTGCCAAGCCCTCCAGGGCACCCAGCATCATCGCAATGGGCCTTAGCCCGCACTCCCCGGCCCGTTCACAAAGATCTTCTTCCAGGTTTAACAAACCAGCTACGTCCATGGCCTTGATCAAGGAGACCATGGCCTGGTCAAATACGATCCCTTTTTCATCATAACCTGCTGGTGCATCTGGTGTTAGTCGATGGGATAAATCCCCACTGGCAATCACCGCTACTTTGGTTTCATTGGCCTCCGCGGCCCTTTTGACAGCAACCCCAAAACGATATAATTTATCTGGTGCAAAAACCCCCATGGAACAGGGCACCAAGGGTAGGTGAACACCTGCCTTTTCCAGGTAATAAAGAGGCACCAGAAAACCATGATCCAAATCCAAATGGATACCAAGCTTCGCCGCTAGTTTTGGATCAACCTCAGCCACGGGCAGGCCCAAATCTTGGGCCTGCCCGCCTATTTCACTACCCATCTCCTGGTCATATTGATAACGAAGGGCTACCTGGACTGCACCAAAGGCTGCAAAATTACCCCTTGTTTGGGGACTTGCATTTATTGCTATCGCATCACCAAAGACAGTGGCATGGGGCGATATCATGACCAGCGTTTCGGCCCCACTTGCTTTAATCCTTTGCCCCAGTTCTGACATAGCCTTACGGGTGGCCATAATAACATCTGATTCCACTCCCCCTACCTCAGGCAAGGCAATGGGGGGATGAGGCATAATACCACAAAATACAACGGTCATCAAAACCCCTCCCGAACATAGGATATTGATAGTATTCCTTTTATAAGGAAGATATTTTTATGCAATACCGGAAAATCCCCGATAGACAAATAAGCCGCCCAGGCCTATTAAAAATAGACCACACAACACCAATACTCTCTGGTAAATCCTTTGACTAAGAAATTTTCTCCCTGCTACCACGGCTCCGGCAATTAAACTGTACCAAATAAAATCAGCTAAAATATGTCCTGTGAAAAAAGAAACCAGACCGGCTGTCCCTTCTTTCAGTGATAGGGTAATATATCCTAAGCCCAAGGTGGCCCACCAAAGCGACCAATAGGGATTGGATAGGCTGACAAAGATACCAGCAGCTACGGGATGCAACCTCACCTTTTTACTTTCCGGTTCGCTCGTACTGCCTTCAACCTTCGGTAACTCCAGTTTGATTTTACCCTGGTGAGCGTCCCGTGCCATACCCCATCCCATATAAAACAAAAAAATTCCACCCACAACGGCGATGGTTGAACCCACCTGAGGATTGGTCAATACAGAAGCTAACCCTAATAATAGTGCCACTACCAATAACAGTTCCAATAAGGCATGCCCCAAAATGAGCAGCGGGCCAGCTATAAATCCCCGTCTGGCACTTTCCGTAATGGTTACGGTTAATAGAGGTCCCGGCATCATCGCCCCAGAAAAAGCGAGTACAAAGGATGATGCAAAAATAGCGAATACTTCCATAAAATCACCTCGCATTAATGTTCGTGTGTAAAGGGAAAAGTCCTGCCTCTGGGACCCGGCTGGAAGGAACATATTTAACAATGTCGAAGGTAGTCTATAAAGGGGGGGTTTTTATGATAGACCGGATCATGTCCACCCTGTTCAAAGCTTCCGAAAACATGCGCGTAACTCCCGGCAAACAGGTTGATAAAACACAGCAAAGACCCTTTACCATGGATCAAAGTATTGCTGCCGAGGCTAGAGAAGCAGCAAAGGTTCATCGTACGCCAAAAGTGAATACACCGGAACCAACCCACACAGTGGACCGCCAGGATCAATTATCCTATGTACCGCTGCCCCTACGTAGTCCTGTTTATGAGAATGCCCATTTCTACTTAAAGATCAAAGATCTCGCTGCTAAAACGGACGCGAATGGCCAATATAAGTTAATTTTCCAAATCAATACGGATACCCTGGGGCCTTTATGGTTTACCCTGTCAACTCAGCCAAATCTATTATCGGTCCAGTGCATTACGGAAAGCAATAGCACCGCTGAACTATTTCGAAATAGTTCTTTAGAGCTACAACAAGATTTATCAGAAGCCGGCTATCAGAACGTTATTGTTTCTTGCCGAATACAATCGGGTATTCGAGGTATTGCCGATATTGATCCGGATTTTGCCGCCAGTGAAGGGTATCTTTTATTGAATGTGCAGGTGTAAGCAATGAAAGAAAAAAAAGAAGCGGTGGCTGCCGCCCTTCGTTATAACCCTGGTGAAGATCAGGCACCGAAGGTAGTTGCTGTTGGCAAGGGCGATCTGGCCAAAGCCATTGAGCGACTTGCTGAGGAACACAATATTCCACTTTACCGTGATGAAACCCTGGCCCATACCCTCACCGAATTGGGTCTGGGTACAGAAATACCGCCGGAACTATATGAGGCCGTGGCCAAGATTTTAGCCCATGTAGCCATCCTTGATAAAAAAATGCTTCGATAGAGGGAGTTAGCAGAATGTCACCTCTTATTAAAGTCTTTCTGGTTTTCTTTTTGATTATTGTTTTACTTCGTAAAAAAGTAGGTCTTGGCGCCACAATGATGGCAGCCACATTCGTGCTAGGGACTTTCTTTGGTTTAAACCCCCTTGTTACCTCCCAGCAATTGTTCCTAACACTTCTCGATCCTTCTACCATGGGACTTATTCTTTCACTTGTATTAATTATGATTTTGGAATCAGTCATGCGACAAACGGGTATGCTTCGCACCATGACCGATTCTATCTTTGAACTTCCCTGGAACCCCCGCCTGCTGATTGTATCCATCCCAGCAATTATTGGTCTATTGCCTTCTGCCGGAGGAGCTAGGTTTTCAGCACCCCTGGTGGACCAAGCAACACGAAATCGATCTTTTACACCGGAAAAAAGAGTTTTCATTAATTATTGGTTTAGGCATATGTGGGAATTCTCTTTACCCTTATATCCCGGGTTACTTTTGTCCGCCCATATTTCAGGTATCTCCCTCTCTGCCATCTTAATGTGGCAATGGCCTTTTTCGATAGTATTTGCCATCCTAGGATATTGGTACGTTTTTCATATTGGTCAGGCAAAGGATGATCCGTCAGACCCCGCCTGTTCAAAGACCAATCGGGTATTTGCTAATCTTTTAAAAATAGGTTCCTTGACCTGGCCCCTCTGGGTCACAGTAATGCTTGTCTTGTTGCATGTTCAAATCGCCCTCTCCTTGACCATTGTTTTACTGCTCCTAATTATTCAAAAAAAATATTCACTACGGTCCGTGTGGCAAACATTGCTTGAGCCCCTTACCCTGCGTATCGTTTTTCTTACCTGGGGTACCATGGCCTTTAAGGATGTACTAGAGGTGTCCGGTGCTGTGGAGCAAGTAAGTTCTGCCTTTAACAATATCGGTATCCACCCAATTGCTGCCTTAATCCTTTTGCCGCTTCTTATTGGCATTTTGACAGGCTTGGTGCAGGCTTGTATCGGGGTATCCTTTCCGCTGGTCATGGCTTTGGTTGAACCATCCGCCAGCTATGTCATGCTGGCCTATGTGGCTGGTGTTTCGGGCGTCATGTTATCCCCTGTGCACCTTTGCTTTATTTTGACTGTTGAATATTTTAAGGCTGATTTTATAAAGTCGTACCGCCCTTTATTTGTACCGACCCTATTAATTGTCTTATTTTCAACGGTAGTTTTTAAAATTTTTGCCTATTAGAAAAGCTTGGCTCGCTTGCCGTGACCTTTCGGTCATGACTTAAGGGTGTACCCCTATGTGCGAGCCGTGCTTTTTTATACGATCCTCCTTAAAATCTTATACTTATGATTAGGGATAAGTAAAGCCCTTCCTCTTTGGGAAGGGCCTTTTGAGTCATCGGACAGTTGCTGGCTGCGCGGGGACTTGGGTTGTTATTTTTTTTAGGGCGTTAATTGCATAGTCCACTTCCTTGGGCTTATTAAAATATGAAAAACTAAAACGAACTAATTTTCCATTAAAAGTCCCCAAGGTATGGTGAGCATCCGGGGCACAGTGTAGACCCGCACGGCAGGCAATATCATACTCCTTATCCAGTATATTGCCAACTTGACCTGCCGTGAAACCGTCTATGGTAAAGGATACGACCGGAACTCGATTATGCATATCGTGATGTCCATATATTTGAAATCCCTTAATCTCCAGGGACCTATCCAGAAAATATTTGGTTAGGTTCATTTCATGTTCACGGATTTTAGCCAGACCGACTTTGCGTATAAATTTAATCCCAGCACCTAGGCCCGCAATGCCCACTGCATTGAGGGTACCGCTTTCGTATTTTTCTGGCATCATATCTGGTTGGGTGGGTGTTTCCGAGCCACTGCCGGTGCCACCCTCTCTCAATGTAAGAAGTGGTACTCCCTCTCGAATATAAAGCCCCCCTGTACCCTGGGGACCCATTAAACACTTATGCCCAGGAAAGGTAAGGATGCTTATATTCAATTTCTTAACATCTATGTCTAAAAAGCCAGCCGTTTGGGCAGCGTCCAAAATATAATATAAATTATACTTAGCCGCAAGTTTACCCACCTCCGCTGCGGGCATAACTGTACCAGTTACATTTGAAGCATGGGTCATAACGATAGCACGGGTATTGGGCCTAATGGCCCGCTCAATTTCTTCAACTTTAATATTACCCTGGATGTCGCAAGGTACCTTTGTAACCTCAACGCCATAGGTTTCCAGTGTATAAAGTGGTCTTGTAACTGAATTATGTTCCATGGTACTGGTAACCACATGTTCTCCCGGTCTTAATAAACCCTTAATGGCAAGGTTCAAACTATCTGTGGCATTTAAGGTAAAGATGATTCTTTTTTTGTCGTCTATGTTAAAAAGTTCTGCTAATAACTTCCTCGTCTCATCTACGATTTCATTTGCTTTGACCGTCCTTCTATGCCCCGCACGTCCGGGACTGGCTCCTATTTCCTGGATAAAGTATTGCATTGCCTGCCATACTTCCGGAGGCTTAGGCCAGGATGTTGCAGCAGAATCAAAGTACACCATTTCATTACCCCCTTTTTTAAAAACTGGACTGACAACCACACCCGAAAGGAAATTTAGGTCTTTAGGGTGTGGTTGTCGGCCTATTTACTGTTCCATCATATGTAATTTTTTATTCTTCAGTTACTAATTCATCTAAAAAAGAAAGGGGTCAAACTTGCAATACAGCAAGCCTGACCCCCTTCTTTAGGGTGCTGGAATGAAATGGCCCGGTTGTTGTTGGAAGGTTTTAATCATTTCCTTACTGACCTCATCAAGCTCCTCTTGATCCTTTGGCGTATCTGAATAGTACTTTATAATACCAGCCGCAATACTCCAAGCTACTTTGCTTTGATATAAGGAATCTCTAAGCATTTCTTCCTCTTTATGGTTAGTAATAAATCCAATCTCCACAATGGTTGCCGGCATTTTAGTTTTGCGCAGGGCAAAATAATCGACTTGTTTTGCCTTGCGGGTAGTATTCTTTAATATCCCTGTCATTTCAGACTGAATGCACTCTGCCAATCTTTTACTATCCTCCGAACCGGGCTGTGAAAAAACCTGAGCACCGTGTTCCCTTGGACTGGTATAGGCATTACAATGGACACTGATAAATAAATCAGCATTTTTGCCATTTGCTAGCTCGGTTCTACGGGTTAGATCCTGCTGCTTTTTACTTTTCCATCCAGTGGTTGAATTGTCACTCAAGTCTATATCCTCTTCCCGTGTCATAATCACGGTTGCCCCCATTTGCCCCAGCACGGTGGCTAATTTCTTAGAAACCTCTAAGTTTATTTCCTTCTCCGCAACCCCACTCACGCCAATCTTACCCGGGTCCCGTCCCCCATGACCAGGGTCCACGACGATGATCTTATTCGCCAATACATAGGACATGGCTGCAATGTTTTTTTCCCCCCACCAAACAAGGGTCGTTTGAACTATTTGAAAAGCTAAAATGCCAAATACAGTCAGCCCCAATATATATCTCTTTTTTATTCTAAAGGCACCAATTACAGCCACCGCATATCCTCTCCCTTTTAACCGGTTCTATTCCTACAAGGAAAGTTATGCAACAAAACGGGAAAATAGAATGTGCCAAGGAAAATTTATCCTTTCGTTATTTAACAAAAACGACCATACAATATATCCAATTGTCTGAGCCAGTTTGTGATCTTTTCCGGTGCAATAATACCGTTTACAGCAATACCAGGTAGAAATATGGACTTTGAGCATTCGGCAATATCAAATTTGGCCAAGCACCATCGTTTCAAATATCTGCCCATCTATGCTGATGATTTCATCGATGGGAATTGCTGTGCCATCGTCCATAATGACAATCCGTTCATATTCGTCTATCTTTTTAACCGTACTGATAGCGGTAACATAGGCACCACCATTCTTCTTTTCATCTGGCTGAAAGTAGGTGATTGCGATTTCGGGATGCTCTTTAATCCGGTCTGCTATGATTTGCAGCCTGTGGCTCAAAGCGTCCTTCATGTATTCGTCCAATTCCATTCGATCATCCGTCAGTCTTGCGGTTTCTTTGACGGCGGCATCATAGCCGGTCAGTGCGGCGAAAGGGAAAAACTGAGCCGCCCGGTCAGTAGCTGTCATGTGAGGGCGTGTCGTAGAGACATGGTGCGGCAGATTGATGATGTCGTCATATGCCCTTGTCATGCCTTATGCCCTCCAATCTGCTCATTCCGGTCTACTGTGGTAGCGCCTTTCTCCAGATTCATACCCTTTAGAATGGCGTTCTTGCCATGTTTCTTTTTTATATCCAGTATTGCTTTCTGCATCCTTTTTTCCTGTGCGAGCTCGGCTTCTTCAGCCTCTTTCTTTGCCCGCTCAGCCACGTAATCCGTAAAGAGATCCAGTTGTTCAAAGTTGTCCGTCTTTTGAACGGTTGCCTCATCAACAATATGATTTGCTGTGATGTTGATTCTCCTGACCACGAGATTTTCGTCAACGATGCGCTCGAACAGCTCTGTGACGGCATCCATAATCAGCTTTGTAGATGAGGTCTGTCTGCCAAGATTCGCCGTACCATGCGCAGATTTTGGAACGGCGCGTCCGTAGTGGTCCGTGGTGACCGCACCGTGATATGATTTCTTCATCTTCGGGTTTGTCAGATTCTCAATATCATATCCGACCGTCAAAACAAGCTGATCGGTCACAAGCCTTTTATCCACCAGATCAAGTACCAGCAGATCGGTCATTTCCTGCACAATCAGCTTCGCTTTGTCAAAGGTATAGGCGCATTGCAGCACCTGCCCCGATCCAAGACTGTTTGTGCTTGGCTTATACGCTTTAATATCGGCAATCGTACACGGCTCCCAACCCCACGCATGGTCGATCAGCAGCTCCGCGTTGACGCCGAACAGCTTATACAGTAAATCTTCGTTATAGTAATCGGTAGGTTTACCGAGAGAGCATCTTGCAATATCACCCATGGTGAGGAGCCCATGTTCCTCCAGCTTCTTGGCATAACCTCTGCCAACGCGCCAAAAGTCAGTTAGAGGCCGGTGTGACCACAGCAAGCGCCGGTAACTCATTTCGTCCAATTCAGCAATCTTCACGCCATTTTGGTCTGCCGGGATATGCTTTGCCTGAATATCCATAGCGATCTTGCAAAGGTACAGGTTTGTGCCGATTCCCGCAGTTGCCGTAACGCCGGTCGTTTTAAGAACATCCAGAATCATTTCTGCGGCAAGCTTACGGGCTGAAAGATTGTAGGTTTTCAAATAGTCGGTGGCGTCAATGAATACCTCGTCGATTGAGTAGACGTGAATATCTTCAGGCGCGATGTACTTCAAATAGATATTGTAAATCCGCGTGCTGTACTCCATATAATGCGCCATTCGTGGCGGAGCAACAATATAGTCCAGGGAGAGACTCGTTGATGATTTTAATTCAGTATCGCTGAAGGAAGCGCCGGCAAAGGCTCGTCCCGGTGCTTTGCTTAGCCGTGCCGCATTCACTTCCTTGACCTTCTGCACGACCTCAAATAGCCTCGCTCTACCGGGAATGCCGTATGCTTTGAGGGAGGGAGAGACGGCGAGACAGATGGTTTTTTCGGTGCGGCTTGCGTCAGCGACAACAAGGTTGGTGGTCAGCGGGTCAAGCCCTCGTTCCATACACTCGACCGAAGCGTAGAAGGCTTTCAAATCGATTGCTATATAGGTTCTGTTCTTCATGCTTATTCCCCGGTCACCTCCTTAAAAATTATCTGCCCGACAAATTAGAATTTGTCATCTTCATGTTATGCTTATAACCAATATTAGGCTATCTTTGCCGTTTTAAAACCCGTATGATTGATTTACAATGATTACCTTTATTCTATCCTTGACAAACTGTCCCGTAATAAGAACAAAGTCATTACAAATTCTTTGCTCATGCTGGCAATCAATACATTTGCCCAGCTTTGTGCATGGGGTATCCTTATTAAGCCTTTTCGCATCTAAAGGTGCTGCAATCTGTCTTGTTCGTTTAATGGCATCTTCCACGGTATCTGTCAATTTATTGATACCGACTACAACGATTACCTGTTTTGGTCCATACAACATGGGAGCAACGCGACTCCCATTTCCATCAATATTAAATAGCTTTCCATCGAGTGTAACAGCGTTAGTGCCAGTTAAAAATGGGACAGGTGGGACAGGGGGACAGGTTTTCTGTCCCACTGTGTTCCCTTGTGGTTATTATTGTGAGAACATTCCTGCTATGTCATAATTAAAGTAATCAATTTTAAATTGAGGAGGGGACTAAATGAATACAAATGTAATGACGACTATTCCTTTTACTATTGATCGTGATTTGCTATTTACACATTTACATATCAAGCCGGACGAACTTTATGCCCAGGATGTAGAAAACATGATTGAGCAAGCGTTGAAAATCGGCAAACCCAAGGCCGCCTATCGATTAGCCTATATAGAGTCCAAGGGAGACGATTTTGTCGTAGTGGACGGAATTAAGTTCACCAGTAGAATATTGCGGGTCAACCTGGAAGAAACCTTTAAAGTTGTCCCTTATGTTATCACTTGCGGGGAAGAACTTGAAGAATGGGCAAAAACCTTTAATCATATGCTTGAAACCGGTTGTGCCAATGGCATTATGGAAGCAATTATGCATTCCGCCCGGGTGCACTTTTTTGCCAAAGTTGAGGAAGAATATCATTTAGACCATGCCGTCAACATGAATCCCGGTTCTCTTGAAGATTGGCCGCTCAAAGAACAAGCACCTTTATTCCAACTGTTAGGTGATGTTAAAGGCTTAATCGGGGTGGAATTGAAAGAAAGCTTTCTCATGAGCCCTCTAAAAACAGTATCCGGTTTCCGATTTTCTAAGAAAGGCGGTTACGAGAATTGTCAGCTTTGCCCTAGAGAGAAGTGCCCCGGGCGGAGAGTCCCTTATGATCAAAATTTGTATGCAGAAAAGTATCAATTAAAGTAATGCGATTCGATCAAGCCCCTCGCATCGGAAGGGCTTGATGCTTTTTGGGAGACACCCGATTCTCCATGCGGATGCCATAGAGGACATCGGGGACAGCTTGTCACTAACGAGTTGATTTTTAGCCATTTTAAAAGGCTCTTAAGACAGCAAAAAGCCCCGCAAACACTGGATTTGCGGGGCTTTGGTTTTTGTAGCTATTAACGTTTGGAGAATTGAGGAGCACGACGTGCTTTCTTAAGACCGTATTTACGACGCTCCTTCATACGAGGGTCACGGGTTAAGAAGCCAGCGCGCTTTAATACAGGACGCAGATTGGGGTCGGCTTGTATTAAGGCACGAGCAAGACCATGTCTAACAGCACCTGCTTGACCGCTTACGCCACCACCAATTACCTTAGCCAGAACGTCAAAACGACCTGTTGTGCTGGTTAACTCCAGGGGTTGACGAACAACCATATCTAAAGTTTTACGACCAAAATAGTCTAATACTTCTTTGTTATTTACGACAATTTTACCTTCGCCAGGAACCAAATAAACTCTGGCTACGGCGTTTTTACGACGACCAGTTCCGTAAAACTGTACTTGAGCCACAATATTTCCTCCTTCCGGTAAAGATCTTAAAAATTAGCAGTTCCATACTTCCGGCTGTTGAGCCTGATGGGGATGTTCACTACCTACATAAACCTTTAGTTTTTTAGCCTGTTGAGCTCCTAAACGGTTGTGAGGCAGCATACCTTTAATGGCTTTCTCTACCATCAGTTCAGGCCGCTTATCCATCATAACGCGGTAAGAAGTTTGCTTTAAACCGCCAGGATAGCCACTGTGCCGGTTGTACATTTTCTGATCCAATTTATTACCGGTAAGGATTACCTTATCAGCATTAATAACAACCACAAAATCTCCGGTGTCTACATGAGGTGTAAACATAGGAGTGTGCTTGCCACGCAGGATACGTGCAGCTTCTACTGCAACACGACCAAGTACCTTTCCTTCGGCATCTATGACATACCATTTCCGCTGTACCTCAGCTGGCTTGGCCATAAACGTAGTCTTCATTTATACGTTACCCTCCCTATAAAGCCTTAAAGCCTGTGCCAGCTTACGATAACGGGGCGGGAATCGCAACTGGCCACACATAAGAGTATTTTAATCCATCGCTATACCCCTGTCAAGTAGAAGCGTCTTACTTTATCGTTGGAAGATTTTCTGCACCCGCATTCGCCTAGTACTCCACTTCCATTAAACACAATCCCTGGGGTGGGACTGTGGAGCCTGCCAGGGTACGGTTCCTGGCCTGAATAATCTTTGGTATGTCTTCTGACTTTATTTTACCAATACCAATTCCCAGTAAGGTGCCTGTGATAATGCGAACCATATTGTATAGGAAACCATTTCCCCTTAGGTAAAGATGCATAATCGGTAATTCCTCAACAATTTCTGCCCGAAAAATGGTTCGGATGGTATCCTTAACCGGTGTGCCTTGGGCTTGAAAACTTTTAAAATCATGGCTTCCCAGTAGATACCGGGCACCTTCCTGCATGGATTTGAGATCCAGCTTCCTTGGTTCATGGTAGCAATAAAGTCGATGAAAGGGTGAAAGAACCCTATGGTTGTAAATGGAGTAACGATAGGTCTTGGCCAAGGCGGAAAACCTAGCATGAAAGTCCAGTGGTACTTCCTCTGCTTTAATAATTTTAATATCTGGTGGTAATAGGGCATTCATTGCTACGTGTATCTTTGCCACGGGTATTGGCCACCTATCACTGCGAAAATTAACAACCTGCCCCAGGGCATGAACCCCTGCGTCGGTACGGCCAGCCCCGATTACCTGAATGGGGCTTTTAGCAAGAGTACGAAGGGCTCTTTCCAATGCTTCCTGTATGGTTAACAAGCCAGTTCCCCTTTGCTCTTGAAAGCCGTGATAATTTGTCCCATCATAGGCCAAGGTTAGCTTAATATTTTTCATCCGGCCCCTCCAACGATCCAATCTCCGGCAATTTTTACGGGCGTCTGACCTCCAAGGATTACGGTAACCAAAGTAGCCAGCACTAGCAGCAGGATCACTCGATCCATCCTTTTGTATCGATACTGCCTTAGCCTTGTACGACCCTGGTCACCCCTATAGCAGCGTGCATCCATGGCCACGGCCAAATCATCTGCCCTTCTGAGAGAACCTGCCAGCAAGGGAACCAGCAAGGCCACCGAGGCCTTGACCCTTTGGCCAAGCTTGCCGGAAGCAATATCTCCCCCCCTGGCTTGTTGTGCTTTCATAATAACCTCGGCTTCTTCCAATAGAGTGGGAATAAATCTCAAGGCTATGGTTAGCATCATGGCTAATTCGTGAACTGGCAACCCCATGGATTTAAAAGGGTTGAGAAGCTTTTCCAGTGCCCCAGTAAGATTCACCGGCGTGGTAGTCATGGTAATCAGCATGGTCGATATAATCAGCAGGCCTAACCGATAAACAAGCCTAAGACCTAGGAAAAGCCCCTCACGGCTAACTTTAAATAAGCTCCACTGCCAGAGTGTTTCTCCGGGGTAGGAGATAGACTGTACAATCAGTCCAATTAGTAGGAAAATCCAGAGGAATTTCATGCCTCGCAGGAAGGCCGTAAGTGGTACCTTGGCGAAAGCCAGGGCCAATAACACGGGTAAGGCAGCCACAGGATAATCCAACGGCTGTTTAGCGAATAAAACGGATGCCACAATAATGGGTAAAGCCAACAGCTTGGCCCTGGGGTCCATACGATGGATTATGGAGTTACCGGGATAATACTGACCCACTGTAATATTTGAAAAAAGGGACAAAGTGTTCTTCCTTCCTGTTTTGACGACTAATGGCTAACTACTAAAATGGCCCCTGGCCTTTAATAGTCTCCCCACTTCCCGTTCAGCCTCATGGAGGGTGGTCATTTCCTTAACAGAAACTCCTTTCCCCTTAAGAGAAGCAGCTAGCTCGGATGCAAAGGGAACGCCGAGGCCCAGGGCTTCTAGTTTTTCCCTGTGGCTAAAAACTTCCTGGGGTGTACCCTCCATGGCTACTTTGCCCTGTTGCAGAACGGTTACACGGTCTGCACGGCAAGCCACCTCTTCCATATCGTGGGTTACCAGCACAATGGTTACCTTTTCCTTACTGCACAGGGTGCTAAACATATTCATTAATTGTTGACGTCCACGGGGATCGAGACCGGCTGTTGGTTCATCCAGCAATAATATTTTAGGCTCCATGGCTAGGATTCCCGCTATGGCCACTCTTCGTTGTTGACCCCCACTAAGCTTAAAAGGTGATACTTGAAAGTATTCTTTTTCCAGCCTTACCCTGTCCAGTGCCCTTTTAACCCTCCGGTTAACCTCGGTTTGCCCTAAACCAAGATTTTGGGGCCCGTAGGCTACATCGTGCCAAACGGTATCCTCAAATAATTGTTTTTCAGGGTATTGAAAAACCACCCCTACCTGACGCCATAATTGAGTACGGTTTTTTTTAATAGACAAATCTAATCCGGCTATTTTTACTGTACCCTTGCCTGCTATTAACCCTGCCATTACTTGCAGTAGGGTGGACTTTCCTGAGCCCTGGGAACCTATGATGGCCCTGAACTCCCCCTCAGCCACTGAGAAATTCAAGTCACCTAGAGCCTGTCGCTCCATCGGGCTTTTGGGGGCATAGACTACATTCAGTCCTTTAATCTCAATTATTGGGGACATAGATGCTCAATCCAATCTGCTACAGATAGTGAGGCCTTGGGCACAATCAGGTCCTTTTGCTTAAGTCTGCGGGCTAGTTCCGCCGCCGGAGGAAGTTCCAAACCAAGCTTGGCCAGCCAGTCAATATCAGCAAAACACTCCTGGGGAGTCCCTTGGAAGGCTACTTTCCCTTGTTCCATTACAACAACCCGATCAGCCGTTACTGCCTCTGACATATCATGGGTCACTAACACAAGGGTTTTGCCCATTTTTTTTAATCTGTTAAGTTCCTGGAGAACTTTTTTCCTGCCTCCAGGGTCCAACATGGAAGTGGGTTCGTCTAGAACCAACACCTCTGGTTCCAAGACCAATACCGCAGCGATGGCTACCCTTTGTTTTTGTCCGCCTGAGAGTTTGTGAGGGGGAAATTCCAGCAAGGACGTTAGGCCCATTGCCTGACTTATATCATTAATTCGTTTTTTCATTTCCTCTGGTTCAACACCCATATTTTCCATGCCAAAGGCCAGTTCTTCTTCCACCAATGCAGCCACTAACTGGTTATCCGGGTTTTGAAAGACCATGCCTACTTTGCTTCTGATTCCCCAAATATTCGTTTCATCACAGGTGGCTAACCCATCTACAATAACCTTGCCCTCAATGGGTAATAACAAACCGTTTAATAGGCGGGCCAAGGTTGACTTGCCAGAACCATTGGGACCTAGCACCGCAATGGTTTCCCCGGGAAAGAATTCTAGATTAATATTATCTAGGGTGTATCTTTTACTTCCCTCTGGATAGCGATAAAAAACGTTCTTAACAGATATAATTGGGTTTCTCATATTACCTCACAGAAAAAATAACGGTAGCCCTCGGATGGACTCATATGCCAAAAAAGCCCCAGGAGACCAAAATAGGTTTATCCCCGGGGCTTTTTGCCTTACATTTAGGCAAGGCGAAACGGAAACCACACTAGCCCGGGGTTTCCGCCAATTCTTTACGCCATGGAATTATACTAGTTCCAACAGCACCATTTCAGCTGCGTCACCCCGGCGATAACCCACTTTAATGATGCGTGTGTATCCGCCTTGGCGATCAGCATATTTGGGAGCGATGGTATCAAAAAGTTTTTTCACTACATCTTCTTCATAGATGTATTCTAAGCACTGGCGGCGAGCAGCCAGGTCGCCTTTTTTGGCAACAGTTACCAACTTATCAGCAATGCTACGTACATCTTTAGCTCTGGGTCCGGTGGTTTCAATCCGTTCATCCCGGAATAAAGAGGTAACGAGGTTTCTCAGCATCGCTTTGCGATGGCCAGTGGTTAAACCAAATCTACGATAGCCCACAATTCGTCCCTCCCTTACTCGTCTTCGGTTCTAAGCGACAGGCCTAGTTCGTGTAATTTATTAATTACTTCTTCCAGCGACTTCTTGCCAAGGTTACGAACTTTCATCATATCCTCTTCGTTACGCTGAATCAGTTCTTCTACAGTGTTGATGCCAGCCCGTTTCAGGCAGTTGTAGGAGCGTACAGACATGTCAAGTTCCTCAATCGTCATCTCAAGGATCTTGTCCTTTTGCTCCTCTTCCTTTTCTACCATAATTTCCACATCATTAACTGTCTCGGTTAAACCAACAAACAGCCTAAGATGCTCATTTAAAATTTTGGCAGAAAGGCTTGTGGCCTCGTCCGGTCGGATACTGCCGTTGGTCCAGACCTCAAGAGTGAGCTTGTCATAGTCCGTTATCTGACCTACCCGAGTGTTTTCCACATTGTAATTCACCCGGCGTACCGGTGTATAGATAGAATCAATGGGTATAACCCCTATAATATGCTCGCCCTTTTTATTCTTCTCTGCTGAAGAATAGCCCCGGCCTTTGTTTACGGATATCTCCATAAACAACCTTCCACCGGTGTCAAGGGTTGCCAGATGCAACTCCGGATTTAGGATTTCTACATCGGCATCACAAATAATATCACCGGCAGTGACGGGACCTTCGGTCTGAGCTTCCACCCGAAGAACTTTTTCCTCGTCGCTGTGAATTTTAAGGCAAAGATTTTTCAGGTTTAGAATGATATCGGTAACATCCTCTTGAACCCCGGGAACTGTGGCAAATTCATGCAATACACCCTCAATTTTAACGGATGTAACAGCAGCCCCAGGCAGGGAGGATAGTAGAATCCTGCGCAGCGAGTTGCCCAGGGTAATCCCGTAACCACGCTCCAGCGGTTCTACTACAAATTTACCGTATGTGTTATCCTCACTCTGTTCAACAATCTCAATCTTCGGCTTTTCAATCTCCAACAATTCGGTAACCCTCCTTTGGCCGGACCGGAACTAACATACCGACCAATTACCTGGAATACAGCTCGACAATTAAGTGCTCTTCAACCGGAGCGTCGATTTGATCCCGGCTGGGTAATGCAATAACTCTACCTTTGGCTTCTTGACTGTCATACTCCATCCAAGCCGGAGGAGTACGATCAGCAGATCTCTCCATTAGTTCTTTAATACGTGGGGAGGCTTTACTCTTCTCACGAACAGCAATTTCATCACCAACACGAACTTGGAAAGAAGGAATGTTTACCTTTTTACCGTTTACGGTAAAGTGGCCATGCAGAACCAGTTGTCTTGCCTCTACCCTAGAAGCGCCTAGGCCTAGACGGTAAACTACATTATCCAAGCGACGCTCTAAAAGACGCAGCAGGTTCTCACCGGTAACACCGGGTTGACGCTCTGCATGTTCAAAATAGTTGCGGAAAGGCTTTTCTAGTACACCGTATATACGACGTGCTTTCTGCTTTGCACGCAACTGAATACCATATTCAGAAACTTTCTTGCGACCTTGACCATGTTGTCCGGGAGCATAACTACGACGGTCAATAGCACATTTACCGGTGTAGCAGCGGTCTCCCTTCAAATACAGTTTGAGGCCTTCACGCCGACAAAGACGGCAGTGTGGACCAGTGTATCTTGCCATGGAAACTCATGCACCTCCCTAATTACACTCTCCGGCGCTTAGGCGGCCGGCAACCATTATGCGGAATCGGAGTAACATCCTTAATCATGTTAACTTCCAGACCAGCAGCCTGCAGTGAACGAATTGCAGCCTCACGTCCGGAACCAGGTCCCTTAACTGTAACTTCTACTTCTTTCAAACCGTGTTCCATCGCGTCTTTGGCGGCAGCTTCTGCGGCCATTTGGGCAGCAAAGGGAGTGCTTTTACGGGAACCCTTAAAGCCAACTTGACCAGCACTGGACCAGCCAAGGGTATTGCCCTTAAGGTCAGTAATGGTAACGATGGTATTGTTAAAGGTGGACTTAATATGTGCCACACCTGACTCAATATTTTTCTTGTCTTTGCGTTTAGTTCTTACTTGGCGACGAGCCATGTTTGTTCTTTACCCCCTCTCGCCTTACTTCTTCCTGCGTGCACCAACCGTCCTCTTGGGACCCTTACGGGTACGAGCGTTGGTTTTTGTACGCTGGCCGCGAACAGGAAGTCCGCGACGGTGTCTGAGGCCACGATAACAGCCAATTTCAATCAGACGCTTGATGTTGAGAGCAACTTCTCTGCGGAGGTCACCTTCAACCTGAACATTTTTATCAATATAATCTCTAAGCTTGTTGACTTCTTCTTCTGTTAAATTTTTAATTCTAGTTTCTGGGTTTACGCCAGTTTGGGCTAGAATTTTTTGAGCAGTTGGCTTACCAATGCCGTAGATATAGGTAAGAGCGATTTCTGCTCTCTTATCTTTCGGCAGGTCCACCCCGGCAATACGTGCCATATTACGAATACACCTCCCGTGTTACCCTTGCTTTTGCTTGTGCTTGGGATTTTCGCAGATAACCATAACCTTACCTTCACGGCGGATAATCTTGCATTTTTCACAAATCGGTTTAACCGATGGTCTGACTTTCATAATGTAACCCTCCTTTGGGGGATCTTGTTTACTTAAAGCGGTAAACGATGCGACCCCGGGTTAAGTCATAGGGAGACAGTTCCACCGTAACCCTGTCGCCAGGTAGTATACGGATAAAATTCATCCGAATTTTTCCCGATACATGTGCCAGTACCTTATGTCCGTTCTGTAATTCCACCCGAAACATCGCGTTTGGGAGCGGCTCTAATACTTTACCTTCTACTTCTATAACATCATTTTTTGACATTGCTCTTTTAACCAACCTCCTTAACCTTTGAGTAAAGGCTACTCCTGGAGCTTTCTGATCAATATAGCCAATTCAGACATGATCTCTGCATTTGTTAACTTCACTTGAGCAGCTAGCTTTGTAGCGATCACCTCTGAATACATCTGATAAATTTTAAGATGCTTCAGGTTCTTTCTCTTGGGTTTCTCTATACCACGATATTCCCCATCGGTAACATTTACAAAACTATTGCCAGAAGTGCTAACAACCAGGTAGTACCTTTCAACATCACGCCCCTGGGTCGAACTTACCAATTGCCCGGGCCTCACTTCTTCTACCAAACCTTGCACCTCCAACACTTTTATGTGCAGGGCATCTACAGTTTTGTTAGAATTTCCGGTGTATCATCGGTTATGGCGATTGTATGTTCAAAGTGAGCTGACAACCTTCCGTCTAGGGTTACGACCGTCCAATCATCCTCAAGGGTACGTACCTCAAAGGTGCCCAAGTTTACCATTGGTTCAATTGCTAATGTCATTCCTTTTTTTAGCCTGGGTCCTCGGCCAGGAGGTCCAAAATTGGGTATCTGAGGATCCTCATGCATTTTGGCTCCTATACCATGCCCCACATAATCCCGAACAACTGACATGCCCTGTTTCTCGACACATTTTTGGACGGCATTCGAAACGTCGGAAAGGCGATTGCCTTCCACCGCTTGAGCAATGCCGGCATATAATGATTCTTCGGTTACCCTTAGAAGTTGCTGAGCCTCTTGACTGATGGTACCCACTGGTAATGTAAGGGCACTGTCACCAACAAAACCATTTATTACCGCACCACAGTCAATGCTAATAATATCCCCATTCTCCAATTTTCTTAAACCGGGGATTCCATGTACAACTTCTTCATTCACAGAAGTACATAGAGTTCCGGGAAAACCGCCATACCCTTTAAATGCCGGTTTAGCACCTTTACGAACAATAAAATCCTCAGCCTCTTGGTCAAGCTCCTTGGTTGTAACGCCCGGCTTAACCATATCTTTGAGAACTTCAAAGGTTTCGGCCACAACTCTTCCGGCATCCCGCATATAGTTTAGTTCTCGCTCGTTTTTAATAGTAATCATTTATTTCACCCGCTATTTCAAGAAGCCTTGGTAACTCCGCATCAGCAGGTGAGATTCAATCTGCTTCATCGTATCTAAAGCAACACCCACAACAATCAATAGCGCGGTGCCGCCAAAGTATACGTTGGGAATACGGGTTAACACTAGTATTACGTTTGGCAGGATAGCAATCAGTGCTAAGAAGACTGCACCAGCCAAAGTGATTCTACTCATTACTTTGCCAATATATTCTGCCGTGGACCGTCCAGGACGTAAACCAGGAATGAAGCCACCGTACTTCTTAATGTTCTCTGCCATATCAACTGGATTCATAATTACTGCTGTGTAGAAGTAAGTAAAACCAATAATTAGCAAAGCATATAAAAGACTGTTGAGTACGCCACCCCAGGCAAACCACTTTAAGTACCAATCGGCAACGCCGCTACCTTGGAACCAAGAGGCAATTTGACCCGGAAACATTAACAGTGAAGAAGCAAAGATAATAGGAATAACTCCAGCTTGGTTTACCTTTAAAGGCAAGTGGGAGGTTTGCCCGCCGTATACACGACGTCCCACCACACGCTTAGCATACTGTACAGGGATGCGACGTTGACCTTCCTGTACATATACAACGGCAACTATCACCAGAATACCAATAATCACCAGAGCCAGTATGCTAAAGATATTAATTGTTCCTGCCTGTAGATACTGTCCAATGCTAACCATCGCTGAGGGAATTCTTGAAACGATACCAGCAAATATCAGTAGTGATATACCATTGCCTATTCCTTTATCTGTGATTTGTTCGCCCATCCACATTAACAGAACGGTTCCCGCTGTAAATGTAAGGGCCACAGTCAGGTAGTTTAAGGTACTGGGGCTAGCCAGCGCACCCTTTAGAGCCATGGTCATGCCGATGGCCTGAACAAAAGCTAGCACTGCTGTAAAATACCGGGTATATTGGGTAATTTTTTTACGCCCCTCTTCCCCTTCCTTGGCTAATTTCTCTAAATGAGGAATTACCACCGTCAGGAGCTGCATAATAATCGAGGCGTTAATGTAAGGGGTAATACTCATGGCGAAGATACTCGCGTTTTTGAATGCACCCCCGGAAATAACATCAAAGAAACCAAGCAATTGACCCTTTGTCAGCAGGTTGGCAAATGCTTCCGGGTTAACTCCTGGTACCGGTATGTGGGCACCAACCCGGAACAAGAAGAGCATTGCCAGGGTAAAAAGCAGCTTGCTCCGCAGTTCGTCAAGTTTGAACGCAGTTGTCAGGCTGTTTAACACCCTTAGATCACCTCGGCTTTTCCGCCTGCAGCAGCAATCTTTTCGGCTGCTGTTTTACTAAAGGCGTGAACTTTTACGGTTAATGCTTTGTCAAGTGTGCCATCTCCCAAAATCTTCACACCGTCGCCAATCTTCTTTATTACACCTGCTTCAAGCAATAATTCTGGAGTTACTTCCGTGCCGGCTTCAAAAACATTTAATTGATCCAAGTTGATAGCAGTAATCTGCTTCTTGAAAATGTTTGTAAAACCCCTCTTCGGCAACCGACGCTGTAACGGCATTTGACCGCCTTCGAAACCAGGACGAACACCGCCGCCTGATCTTGCATTTTGACCTTTGTGACCTTTGCCGGCAGTTTTACCTAAACCGGAGCCGATACCTTGACCCTTACGGGTTGGTTTTGTTCTTGCACCGGGAGCTGGTCTTAGTTCGGAAAGATTCACCGGTACACCTCCTTTAGGCTTCCTCAACCTTAATCAGATGAGAAACTTTATTGATCATACCCCGAATACCAGGGGTATCGTTTTGTTCAACCATACTATTGGTCTTACCCAAGCCAAGGGCGCGGACAATTTTCCGCTGTGCCTCAGGCCTGCCGATAAGACTGCGTACAAGCGTAATTTTCAGCTTGGCCATTGTCCGTCCCCCTAACCTAATAATTCTTCTACGCTTTTGCCGCGTAGTCGAGCCACTTCTTCTGGGGTCTTAAGCATCTTAAGTCCCTCCATGGTAGCGTTTACCATGTTGTTGGCATTATTGGAGCCTAAGGATTTTGTTAAGATATCTCTTACACCAGCTAATTCCAGGATGGCACGTACAGGACCACCCGCAATAACACCAGTACCTTTAGCGGCTGGCTTCATTAAAACTTTTCCAGCTCCGAAGCGACCTTGTACCTCGTGGGTTATGGTAGTTCCGTTTAAGGCAACTTCTACCATGTTTTTCTTAGCATCTTCAATTCCCTTGCGAATAGCTTCAGGAACTTCAGCGGCTTTACCTAAACCGGCACCCACGTGGCCATTACCGTCGCCAACTACCACCAGAGCGGAGAAGCTAAAGCGCCGACCACCCTTAACAACCTTAGCAACACGGTTAATATAAACAACCTTTTCGGTTAGTTCCAGCTTGCTGGCATCAATTCTTGCAGCCATGTGTCGTTGCTTCCCTCCTTTAAGATTAGACTAAAAGTCTAATCCTGCTTCTCTGGCAGCATCTGCCAGAGCTTTTACACGACCGTGGTAGAGGTATCCTGCACGGTCAAATACTACTTCCTTAACACCCTTTTCCAGGGCTAGCTTGCCGACTAAATCGCCAACAGCTTTGGCAGCTTCAATGTTACTGCCATTTTTCATTTTTCCCTTTAGTTCCGGCGATAGGGTTGAAGCAGCAACCACGGTCACGCCAGTTTCATCATTGATGAGTTGGGCATAGATATTATTCAGGCTGCGGAAAACGTTAAGACGTGGTCTTGCCGCTGTACCCAAAATTTTATTCCGGACTCTGCGACGACGTTTTGCACGTATCGCTTTACGGTCAGGTTTGGTAAGCAACCGAGTTCAACTCCTTCCCTATTTCTTGCCTTTACCGCCGGCTTTACCGGCCTTGCGGCGAATGATCTCGCCTTCGTATTTAATACCCTTGCCTTTGTATGGCTCAGGCTCACGAACTGCACGGATATTGGCCGCCAATTGACCTACGGCTTGCTTATCGCATCCCTTGACAGCAATCTTAGTTACTGCGGGAACTTCGATCTCTATACCAGCCGGGGGTTCTATTTCAACCGGGTGAGATTTACCGATGGTCAGCACCAGCTTATTACCCTGCTTGGCAGCACGGTAACCAACACCAACCAGCTCAAGGTTACGCTGGAAGCCATTGGTCACCCCTACCACCATGTTACTTAACAGGGTGCGGGTTAGACCATGTAAAGCTCTGTGGTTCTTAGCATCACTGGGACGCTCTACCACCAGATTGCCTTCCTCCAGTTTAATGATCATATCCTGGTGGAATTCCTGTTCCAATTGACCTTTGGGTCCTTTAACAGCTAATACTTTGCCGTCGATTTTTACATCAACACCCTGGGGTACTGGAATAGGCTTTTTACCAATCCTGGACATCTGTCACACCTCCTGTTACGACGCTTACCAGACGTAGCAAATGACTTCGCCACCGAGACCGGATTGACGTGCTTGCTTATCCGTCATAATTCCCTTTGATGTGGATACAATGGCGATACCTAAGCCACCTAATACTTTAGGTATTTGGTCTTTCTTGGCGTATACACGCAGACCGGGCTTAGAAATTCTTTTTAGTCCAGTGATAACGCGTTGTTTATTCATACCGTACTTAAGATACAGTCTAATAATTCCTTGTTTACCATCTTCAATCGTTTCAAAATCTTTAATGTAGCCCTCTTGCTTCAGGATCTCAGCAATAGCCTTTTTTACATTGGAGGCCGGGGCTTCTACCTTATCATGGTAAACAGTGTTAGCATTGCGAACCCTTGTTAAAAAATCCGCAATGGGATCAGTCATGACCATGTGATGCAACCTCCTTCCTGATTACCAGCTGGCTTTCTTTACTCCCGGAATCTCCCCGCGATAGGCAAGCTCCCGGAAGCAAATACGGCAAATACCAAACTTTCTCATATAACCATGGGGCCGCCCACACAGTTTGCAACGATTATGTCCTCGCACCGTAAACTTTTGTGGTGCATTCGCCTTATTAATCATGGATTTTTTGGCCACCGAATTACCCTCCTTTACCGGAAGTTAGCTTACTTAACAAAGGGGATGCCCATAAGTTTTAGTAGCTCTCTGGCTTCTTCGTCAGTTTTTGCAGTGGTTACGAATGTAATATCCATACCACGTACCTTGTCTATTTTGTCATACTCTATTTCTGGGAAAATCAGCTGTTCCTTCAGGCCCATGGTGTAGTTACCACGTCCGTCAAAGGATTTATCTGATACTCCACGGAAATCTCTAACCCGAGGTAGAGCAACGTTGAACAGTCTATCAACAAATTCATACATACGCTCACCGCGCAGGGTTACTTTTGTACCAATGGTCATACCTGCACGCAGTTTAAATGCAGCGATTGACTTTTTAGCTTTAGTTGTAATGGGGCGTTGGCCGGTAATGGTCATTAAATCACCAACTGCAGCATCAACAGCTTTGCTGTTTTGAACGGCTTCGCCCAAACCAACGTTAACAACAACTTTTTCAAGCTTAGGAGCCTGCATGATATTCTTATAACCAAACTTTTGTATTAAAGCCGGTTGAACTTCGCTCAGGTACTTATCCTTTAGCCTTGCCACGTTTTTTCCTCCTTTCCTAGCCCTTATTAGCTGAGTAATTCTCCGCAATGTTTGCAAATACGCTCTTTGTTACCACTATCCAAAACTTTCTTTTGAATACGGGTAGCTTTGTTGCACTTGTTGCAGAACAGCATAACATTAGAGCTATGGATGGGGGCCTCTTTTTCCACTATACCCCCCTGGGGCATTTGGGGAGTGGCCTTCTGATGACGCTTAACAACGTTTACACCTTCAACAGTCACACGACTTTTAGCTGGTTCAACAGTAACAACTTTACCTTTTTTGCCAGCATCTTTGCCTGTGATTACCATTACAGTATCGCCCTTACGAACGTGAACTTTCGGCATGTAGTTCATACACCTCCCGATTAAGAGGCGAGAGGACATTTAAGGTTGGATCGAATTTCTCTCCTACCACTCTTACCTCTTGCTTAATCCGACTAGATAACTTCAGGTGCAAGTGAAACAATCTTCATAAAGTCTTTTTCACGCAACTCCCGGGCTACGGGTCCAAAGATACGTGTTCCCCTGGGGGTTTTGTCATCTTTGATGACAACAGCGGCGTTTTCATCAAACTTTATATAAGAACCGTCTGGACGGCGTACTTCTTTAGCAGTGCGTACGATAACACACTTAACAACATCACCCTTTTTAACAACGCCGCCGGGTGTAGCTTCTTTTACGGAAGCAACAATGATATCGCCAACACTGGCATAACGACGCAGGGCACCACCTAAAACACGAATACATTGTAACTTTCGGGCTCCTGTGTTGTCTGCTGCCTTTAATCTCGTTTCAACTTGAATCACGAATAAAACCTCCCTTCGTGCCCGGTATTAGCCAAAATTAAAGTTGTTCGGCCCTTTCCAGGATTTCTATCAGACGCCAGCGCTTATCCTTGGAAAGCGGACGGGTTTCCATGATACGTACAGTATCGCCAATGCGACAGCTGTTATCTTCATCATGAGCTTTAAATTTTGTAGTCTTACGAATGGTGCGGTTATATAAAGGGTGGCGAACACGATCTTCAACAGCCACAACGATCGTTTTTTCCATCTTGTCGCTGACTACTTTACCTTGACGAATCTTGCGCATGTTACGCACTTGTTCCACCATCGTACCTCCTTCCTGGTCGATGACATATTGCACGACCCTATCGAATACCTAATTTTCTTTCGGTTTCGACGGTCTTTAAGCGAGCAATATTACGTTTAACATCTTTGATTTTCATGGGGTTATCCAATTGTCCGGTTGCCAATTGAAATCTTAATTTGAAGAGTTCATCTTTGGAGTCATCTATCTTCTTAGCCAGTTCGACATCAGAAAGATCTCTGAGTTCCTTAACTTTCATTGGCTTCACCTACTTCCCCACGTGCTACAAACTTGCATTTAATAGGCAATTTGTGTATTGCCAGGCGCAAAGCTTCACGTGCCACTTCTTCAGAAACACCTGCTACTTCAAACATTACGCGACCTGGTTTAACAACAGCTACCCAATGTTCCGGAGCACCTTTACCAGAGCCCATACGTGTTTCAGCAGGTTTCTGGGTAATCGGCTTATCCGGGAATATACGAATCCAAACTTTACCACCACGTTTGATATAACGGGTCATAGCAATACGAGCAGCTTCGATTTGACGGTTAGTAATCCAACCAGCCTCAACGGCCTGGATTCCGTATTCACCGAAGCTTACCTCTCTACCGCCCTTGGAAATGCCGCCGTTACCGCGGGGACGGTGCTGCTTACGGAATTTAACCCTTTTCGGAATAAGCATCGGTTACTCGCCTCCTTGACCGGCTGCGGGTTTTTTCGCTTCCGGTAAAACTTCTCCTTTATAGATCCAAACTTTTACGCCAATTTTACCGTAGGTAGTATTGGCCTCAGCGAAGCCATAATCAATATCCGCACGCAGAGTATGCAAGGGTACTTTACCTTCACTATACCATTCGGAGCGGGCGATTTCAGCACCACCCAATCTGCCGCTGCAGGCAATTTTGATACCCTTGGCACCCATTCTCAGGGAGCGCTGTACGGTTTGTTTCATCGCACGACGGAAGGCAATACGTTTTTCCAACTGAGAGGCAATGTTTTCTGCCACCAATTGTGCATCTGCTTCCGGTGTTTTAACTTCTACGATATTTACGTGAACTTGCTTGCCAGTCATCTTCTCCAGCTGTTTGCGTAAAGCTTCTACTTCCGCACCACCACGACCAATGACAATACCAGGTTTGGCAGTGTTAATGGAAACCTTTACACGATTAGCCGCACGTTCAATTTGAATTCTAGAGATGCCGGCTTGGTAAAGCTTGCGCTTAATATATTCACGAATTTTTACGTCCTCAATTAACAAATTGGAGTAATTGCGTTTATCAGCAAACCATTTACCATCCCAGTCTTTGATTATGCCAACACGCAAACCCTTTGGGTTAACCTTCTGGCCCACGCAATTATCCCTCCTTTTTATCCGAAACCACTACAGTAATGTGGCTGGTCCTTCTTTTTATAATATCTGCACGGCCCATGGCCCTTGGCATCATGCGCTTTAGGCTGGGACCTTGGTCAACGAAAATTTGGGATACTACTAATTCATCTTTATCCATATCGTTATTGTGTTCCGCGTTTGCAGCGGCGGATTTTACCACTTTGCTCACTGCCGCAGCAGCCTTATTCGGGGTATAACGTAGAATGGCTAAGGCCTCTTCTACTTTTTTGCCACGAATTAAATCAACTACCATGCGGGCTTTACGCGGGGAGACACGGATAAATTTTGCGATAGCTTTCGCTTCCATGGTTTATCCCCCTTACTTAAGTCCTGTGGACCGTTCTGATTTATCAGCGTGGCCTCTGTAGGTACGGGTAGGTGCAAATTCACCCAATTTATGTCCAACCATATCTTCAGTAACATATACTGGGATATGTTTACGACCATCATAAACAGCAATGGTGTGGCCGATCATCTGTGGGAAGATAGTTGAGCGGCGGGACCAGGTTTTGAATACCTTTTTTTCGCCCTTCTCATTCATCGCTTCAATTTTCTTCAGAAGGTGATCGTCAATAAACGGTCCTTTTTTTAGAGAACGAGCCATTATGAACCTCCTTCCGGGTCATGGTCATGTTCCATGCTCACGGGGCCGGGTGTGTTGCTGCCCCTATTTATTTCTTATTACGGCGTTTTACGATCAAGCGATCGCTTTTCTTTCTGCCCCGGGTTTTAACACCCATGGCCAGTTTGCCCCAGGGAGTAGCTGGGTTGCGGCCGATTGGGTTACGACCCTCACCACCACCGTGTGGGTGATCCACAGGGTTCATAACTTTACCACGAACAGTGGGTCTGATGCCTAAGTTACGGGAACGACCAGCTTTACCAATCTTGATGTTCTCGTGTTCAATGTTACCCACTTGACCAATGGTAGCACGGCATTCTTGTAATACTAAGCGCATTTCTCCGGAAGGCAGACGCAGTGTTGCGTGTTTTCCTTCCTTAGCCATTAATTGCGCTGAACCACCAGCTGAGCGTACCATTTGTGCGCCAGCGCCGGGGTTTAATTCAATGTTGTGTACCATGGTACCAACAGGAATATTGCGTAACGGTAAGCAGTTGCCTACTTTGATGTCTGCATCTGGACCAGACACAACGGTTAGGCCAACTTCTAGTCCTACCGGAGCAAGAATATAACGTTTTTCACCATCTGCATAGTTCAACAGAGCAATACGTGCAGAACGGTTAGGATCGTATTCAATAGAGGCAACCCGAGCTGGGATACCATCTTTATTACGTTTAAAATCGATTACGCGGAACATCCGCTTGTGGCCACCACCCCGGTGCCTAACAGTCAGTCGGCCCTGGGCGTTGCGTCCCCCGGTCCTTTTTACGGGAACTAGCAGAGATTTCTCAGGTTCTACCTTGGTTATCTCGCTAAAGTCGGGAACAGTTACAAACCGGCGGCCAGGTGAGGTAGGTTTATAATTTTTTACTGCCACCTGGGCTTCCCTCCTTACAGTCCTTCAAAGATCTCAATCTTGTTGCCTTCTTTTAAGGTAACAATGGCTTTTTTACGGTCAGAGGTTCTGCCGGTGAATTGACGAACGCGCTTTTGTTTACCCTTAACGCGCATGGTGGTCACCTTGTCAACCTTGACCTTGAAAATTTCCTCAACAGCCTTTTTAACTTCGGTTTTGTTAGCATTGAGATCTACAATAAAGGTATATTTGTTCTCTGCTAATAAACCAGTACTTTTTTCAGTTACCACCGGCTTGATGAGGATATCGCGTGGGTTTTTCATTACGCCAGCACCTCCTCAATTTTAGCAACGGCATCTTTGGTGATAACCAGCTTGGTATATTTCAGTAAATCGTAAACGTTTACTCCATCTGCCTTTAAGGATTTAACACCTTCAATATTTCTAGCGGATTTTTCAACATTTAAGTCACGTTCAACAGTTACTACCAAGGCCTTATCGGCTTTCAGATTACTCAAAATACGCACCATTTCTTTGGTTTTGGGAGCATCTATGCTCAGGCTGTCTAATACTACGATGTTCTGACCCAATACCTTGCTGGAAAGAGCGGATTTAAGAGCTAAACGACGCACTTTCTTGGGCAGAGAAATGGAGTAATCCCTGGGATGGGGTCCAAACACAATACCGCCCTTGCGCCAGATCGGAGATCTGCTGCTACCAGCTCTGGCACGACCAGTGCCTTTTTGACGCCAGGGTTTGCGTCCGCCACCGCGTACTTCCGATCTAGTCTTCGTGTCGTGGGTACCTTGGCGTTGGTTGGCCAACTGCATATTTACTACTTCATGCATAACATGCTCGTGGGGCTCAATACCAAAAACTTCATCTTTAAGTTCCACTTCGCCAACTTGTTCGCCGTTGATGTTATATAAAGCTACTTTAGGCATTAGTTCACAGTCCTCCTTTCACTGCGTCGCAGCTACTTTGCTTTGACGCTATTCTTAACCAGTAATAGGCCACCCCTTGGTCCGGGTACTGCACCTTTAATAGCAAGCAAATTGCGTTCTGGGTCAACTTTTACTAACTCAAGGTTTTGAACCGTTACACGATCAAACCCGTGGTGACCGGGAAGCTTTCTACCCTTAAAGGTACGAGCAGGGCCTTTTGCTGCGGAGGAACCGGGACGACGGTGATACTTAGAACCATGGGTCATGGGTCCGCGATGGAAGTTGTGACGTTTGATACCACCGGCAAAACCTTTACCCTTGGATGTTCCTACAACGTCCACCTTTTCGCCTTCGGCAAAGATGTCCGCCTTAATTTCTTGACCTACTTGGAAGGCTTCGAGGTCATCTACTTTAAATTCCCGCAAAAAACGGACAGGGCGCACACCAGCTTTGGCCAAGTGGCCTTTGGTTGGTTTGTTCAATAGATTCTCGCGTTTTTCACCAAAACCCAATTGAATCGCGCTGTAACCATCGTTTTCTGGGGTTCTTTTTTGTACTACCAGACAAGGACCTGCTTCAACAACGGTAACAGGAATAGCAACACCTGCATCGTTAAAGATCTGGGTCATGCCGATCTTTTTGCCAAGAATACCTTTTGGCATGGTAACACCTCCTGTTATAGTCAGAGGTTAGAAGCCTCCTATAGCATCGCTCCTAACATACACTGCGGGGTCAATTACAGTTTAATTTCAATATCCACGCCGGCAGGTAAATCCAAGCGCATGAGCGCATCTACAGTTTTCGGAGTGGGCTCAAGGATATCAATTAAACGTTTATGCACACGCATTTCAAATTGTTCCCGGGAGTCTTTATTGACGTGGGGGGAACGCAAAATGGTGTAAATGCTTTTTTCAGTGGGCAGAGGTACTGGACCTGCTACCTGAGCACCAGTCCGCTTGGCTGTATCAACAATTTTAGTTGCAGACTGATCTAGCATTTGATGATCAAAGGCCTTTAGCCTAATTCTAATTTTTTGGCTTTTCATTACTTACTCTCCCTTCGTCCGATTCGCGGACTACTCCATGGAAATTACCTCATGCCGCGAGCAACCTTCCATTTCATCGCTAGTCATTCTCGAAGATCCGTGTTCGTGTTTCGAGGTTCGATCCGGGCATTTCCCCCGGGTCTTTCTTTAACCTCGAACTCCGAATCTCTAACTATTATTATTCGCGGATACCCGTTACTACACCGGCACCTACCGTACGGCCACCTTCACGGATCGCGAAGCGCAGACCTTCTTCAATGGCGATGGGGGTAATCAGGTCGACATCTACTTTAATGTTGTCACCAGGCATTACCATTTCTACGCCTTCGGGTAGTTCTACGATACCGGTAACGTCC